>JACRPY010000004.1:300000-530267 GCA_016222945.1 Methanobacterium sp.
TAGGGTATTCAAAAAGCAGACAAGTAGTAAAGTAGCGTTTTTAGCATGCTTCTATTTTATGTCAGTATGGACATTTTACACTGAACTTTTATGGACACAAAGACAAATAATTGCTGAATTTTTCCTAATTTCACTTGTTCTGCTAATTTTAGATGAAAAGATGAATGATAAGAAAAAATTATTCATTATTATTTTATTTATAATCGCATTAACAGTATCTCACTATTCGCTTACTTATATATTTATATTATCTTTAATTTTCGTGTTGTTGGCCTCTAATTTAATGGATAATTCTTACTATCAAAAATTAAAGAATAATCTTTTAGGTAAATTAAATATTTATAAAAACCAACAAGTTGATGTTCATTCAGTTTCCTTAAAAAATAAGAATAAAATTATAATAATAGCTATTATTTCATTTATTATATTCGCGATACCGTGGTATACTTATTTTTCATCTTCTATTGTATTTACAGCATCTATAAATGCTTCTAACCAAATTGCAAGCAACATCTCTTCCTCAAATTTTTTAAACCCTCAAACTTCACAAGGATTATATTACTTGACAAAAATTACAGTTTCAATGTTACATAGTATCACAAAATATCTTTATGTAATCACCCAAATCTTCATCACAATTGGTGTTCTTGCTTTATTACTAAAAAAAGGAGAAACAAAATTTTCAAGAGAATACAAATTATTTGCCATTGTAAGTTTTTTATTTTGCATTGCTTCCGTATTAGTTCCAAATTTCTCAGGATCTCTTGACACTGTACGCGTATTCCAGATAACACTCATTTTTTTAGCGCCAGTTTTTGTTATTGGAGTATTAGAAGCTTTTAAGGCACTATATAAAATAATTAGAAAGTCTTGGGGAAGTAGGAGTGAAAACAATGTGCTAAAAATCTTGAGCGTATTTTTAGTGATATTTTTACTATTTAACACAGGGTGGGTATATGAAATTTCAAAAGATCCTTTGCCAGGTTCAGTTTCATTGAGTACTTACAGCGTTAACTTTCCGGTCTTCAATAATCAAGAAGTCTTAGCTGGTAATTGGTGGAGTGAAAAGAAAACTAATGATAATTATAACATATACTCTGATTTTTATAGATATGAATTACCTGGCAGTTTTCAGTGGGCTAAATCGGTTTTCATTTATAATGACAGTTTTTTAACCGTGCCCGAAAATTCATACATATTCTTAGGATCGTGGAATATCATAAATGATAAAATATATATACATTTTGCTGCTCCAGAAGTGGGGCCGCATTATATTAAACTAGGAAGAATTGTGGATGGTAAAAATAAGATTTATGAAAATGGTGGTGCCGCTATATGGCGATAAAATCTGATGTTATGATCCATTATATCTTATTGAAATTATTGATTAAAAATGGAATAGCAGTCGATATAAAATTCTTTTAATAGAAATCCCCATTTAATTAGAAATTTTTAAGTATCCATTATATAGAAAAAAAGATAAATAATATAGAAAGAGGAATAATTATGGAAACTCAAAGAATACTTGTAACAGGCGGAGCAGGATTC
Source organism: Methanobacterium sp. (assembly GCA_016222945.1). Lineage (NCBI taxonomy): Archaea > Methanobacteriati > Methanobacteriota > Methanobacteria > Methanobacteriales > Methanobacteriaceae > Methanobacterium > Methanobacterium sp. The sequence continues at coordinate 301,549 of JACRPY010000004.1, forward strand.
ATAGGAACAAATCTTGTAAATGATTTAAGAAGTAGAGGACATGAAGTAATTGCGCTGGACTTATTGCACAATGAAAGAGAAGATTATGTTAGAGCTGATGTTCAAAATTACAGGCAGATTGAGAGAGTCTTTGATAACCATGAATTCGACTATGTATACCACCTTGCGGCAGAATATGGTCGTTGGAATGGTGAAGATTACTATGAGAATCTTTGGGAAACCAATGTCATAGGTACAAAGCATATGATTCGTTTACAGGAGAAATTAAAGTTTAGGATGATTTTTTTCTCTTCTGCTGAAGTATATGGGGATTACACTGGAATAATGAGAGAAGATGTGATGGAAAAGAACTCTATAAAAGATACATATCAAATGAATGATTATGCAATAACCAAATGGGCAGGAGAATTGATGTGTATGAATTCTGCCACAATGTTTGGTACAGAAACTGTTCGTGTCAGACCAGTGAACTGTTATGGGCCTCATGAGCATTACAGCCCTTACAAAGGTTTTATTCCTGTATTTATTTATCATGCGTTATTCAATAAGCCATACACAGTTTATAAGGGTCATAAAAGAATAGTAGATTATGTGGAAGATACAGCAAGAACATTTGCCAACATAATAGACAATTTCATTCCTGGAGAAGCCTATAATGTGGGAAGTAAACAAGAATGGGAACATGATATTAAAGAATACTCGGATATGGTCTTAAAAGCCGTGGGACGGGATGATTCATTAATAACTTATAAAGAAGCAGAAGCATTTACCACTAAAGTAAAAACAATGGACTTTTCAAAAGCCATAAAGGACCTGAAACATGATCCTAAAGTTCCTCCAGAAGAAGGGATTAAAAAAACAGTAGAATGGATGAAATGGTTTTACAGGTTAGATTGAGGGAGTAATCTTATTAATGGAGTTTATATATAGTAATATAGATAAAAATAAATCAAGACTATGGGGAATATATTATGAGTTTATTTAGTGAGTATGAAGAGGAAACTGTTTTAGTTACAGGTGGAGCAGGATGTGTTGGTAGCAACTTGTCCCGTAAAATTGCAGAATTAAATGCAGAGAGAGTAATAATATTAGATAACTTATCATCTGCCTATGAATGGAATATACCCAAATTAGATAACATTGAATTTATAAACGGAGATATTCTCGATGATAGAGTCTTAAAAAGGGTTTTTAAGGAAAGGCCAGACTATGTATTTCATTTAGCTGCACATTTTGCTAACCAGAATAGTGTGGACAATCCTGAAAAAGATTTAATGGTTAATGGAATTGGAATTTTAAAAGTCTTACAATATGCAGAGTTAACAGGAGTAAAAAGGTTTGTTTACTCGTCTTCTGGCTGCGGTGTTTATGGTCTGGATTCTAAAATGCCTTTTGAGGAACATGATATATCCATAAATCTCCACACACCATACCAAGTTACAAAATTACTCGGAGAACTCTACACTAATTACTTCCATAATTTATATGATTTACCAATTGTTAATGCAAGATTTTTTAATGTTTTCGGCCCTGGTGAAGTGCCTGGGAAGTATCGTAATGTTATTCCAAATTTCTTTTACTGGGCGATGAGTGGAAACTCACTACCAATAACTGGGGACGGATCAGAAACTCGTGACTGGACTTATGTCGATGATATAGTAAATGGATTGCTTGCGATGGGTATAAAAGAAGAAGCCATAGGGGAAGCTATAAATTTGGGTTCAGGAAACGATCACCAAGTTATAGAAATGGCTAACATTGTGAACAAATTATCTGGTAACAAGGAAGGCATTGCATACGTGGCACGCCGAAACTGGGATGCAAAAACAAAGCTTCTTTCGTCCATTGAAAAAGCAAATAAGTTACTGGATTATAAACCTAAAATGGAATTTGAAACAGGATTAAAGAAAACTCACCAATGGTTTGCGAAAAACTGGGAAAACATAGAAAAAAGCGCAGAATTCGACTACTAATAAGTTCGGATGGCCAATTTATTTATAAAATGAGATTCATGGGAAATAAAATCATAGGTTCATAACAATTATTTACATTTAAATCCTTTTTAAAATTTATTTTTTTACTAATTTTATAACTTGCTTAATAAGGAGCATATCTTCTTCATCCAAAATTTTGAAAACGTATAATACTCCAAAATACAGTATTACAGCCGAAATCATCGCAATAATCCAGTTGAATGACTCAAAGTGCCATAAAAATATTCCCATAAATATGCTTGCAGCAATAATCTTTGTCATATCTTTTAAGAATTTTTTTAGAGGGATGCCATATCCGATTTTATAACTTACTGCAAATAATGTGGTCATAAGAATCAATTCTGTTATTACCGTGGCAAAGCTTGAACCTACATAACTGAATTTAGGAATTAAAATTAAATTAAGAATTATATTTATTAAAACGGTTATAACAGAAATCTTGGTTATTATCAGTTGTTTATTTATAGATTCAAATAGCCTTAAAAATGCTGCAGATGCAAATGTGAGAACAATTGTCCATATTAATATTTGTAAAGCAATAATTGATTGAGTGTATCCTGTTCCAAATATTAAAAGGATTATTTTTTCTGCTAAGATTGTAGTTCCTACTCCTATGGGCAGACCAAGTATTAACATGAATTTAAAAATTTTTTCATAGATTAATTTCAATGAATCACGTGATGAAACATAAAATTGAGACATTACGGGGTAGACAGCTATATTGATGGCTACTGGTATAAATAAAAGGACCATTATCAACCGATAAGCTGCATTATACCATCCTACAACTTCGTTTCCTTGCATGAAAGATAACATTACTGTGTCTATGTATGTGTATAACATGACTAAAATTCCTGTTATTCCAAATGGCCATGCTTCTTTAAGTGTTGGCTTCAAAAATCCAATATCAAACTCTATTTTTGGCAAGAAGAACTTCCAAATGCATATTATGAATGTATAAATGAAAGTAAGTAAGCTTGCAATTAGATAGACAGAAGCGAAACCTACTACGTCCCATTTACTGTATATTGCAATTAAAGTTCCGATTAAAATTATGGTAGCCATTAAAACTGTGCCTATAGCTTGATATTCCATTTTTTCGTATGCTTGAAAAGTTGCATAGAAAATTTGAGAATATGCAATTAAAATATTGTATAAAACAATGAAATAGAGAACATAAGTTATTTCTGGAGAATAATTTTTGAATATAATCATCATCGTTGTAAATAAGAGTATTGATATGGCCAAAAGCACTTTTATAGTAAGTGCATTTCCCAAAAACTTATTGGATAAAGATTTATCTCTTGCAACTTCCCTAACAGTTAATTGGCTGAGTCCAAAATCGGCCACAATACCAAGAATACCTGCAAAACCTAGAGCAAATGAAAGAATTCCAAATCCTTCTGCACCTAGATAATGTGCTGAATACATCACATACAGAAAGCCAAGGGCATAACTTACTATTTGGGATACAAGCAGTAATGTGGTGTTTTTTGCTATTTTGCGTATTTTGGTCATAGGTACCTACTTATTTGATTTTTATACTGAATTTTAAACATTTATAAAATGAGATGATTAAATTTCTAAAGTTTTCCTCTACTTTTAAGCCATGAATAATATTATTTATTTTATTTTAATTCCAAAATATTATTTCAATGAATTTATAATATAATCTTCTGTTATGTATAAAACTATTTGTGAAAATGGATTATATATCATTTGGAATTAGAAATATTTATAAATATTCAAGATTAACAGTCATTTAACTTAAAATTACTATTTTTAATAAAAATTCGATAACATGATGATTAATAACCCGCTAAAAATGAATGATTGGAAATTCAGCCAATTTATTAAATTCGTATTGTTAATACAGGTTTTAATATTAGCTATTGTTGGATTGGAGTTAAATAATATAAACATTCCGATTTTAAGTCAATTTGTAACCTTTCTTTATCTTACATTTATCCCAGGGTTTTTAATTCTTAGAATACTTAAGCTACATAAACTCGGTAACATTGAAACAATTTTATATGCTGTAGGCTTGAGTATCTTAAGTTTAATGCTCATTGGATTTATAATGACCATTTTTTGTCCTTTGATTGGTATTTCTAAGCCAATTACGCTATTTTATTTAGTTATCACTATCAGTTTGTATGTGTTAGCTTTATGTGTTTTAAGTTATTTAAGAGACAGAAATTTTCATGAACTCCATTTTATTGATATTAATGAATATTTTTCTTCAAAATTTTTATTTTTATGCTTACTTCCATTTTTGGCAATATTAGGGTCGTATGCGTTAAATTTTTACAATAATAATCTTATTTCAATGATGCTGTTTGTTTTCATTGGTTTAACACTGGTTTTAGTAATTTTTGATAAAATCCCTGGGAAATTATATTCATTCACTGTTTGGATAATTGCTATTTCTCTTGTTTATGTCAGTTCATTAGTTTCGCCTTATGTATGGGGCTGGGACATCCAAAACGAATATTACCTTGCCAATATAGTAATTCAAAGTTCATATTGGAATTTTTCACTTCAAGATGCATACAATGCAATGCTCAGTATTGTTATGGTTGCTCCAATCTATTCTATTTTCACTAATATAAGTTTAGATTATGTTTTTAAAATAATATATCCATTTTTATTCTCTTTAGTACCATTAGGGCTTTATAAAATATTTAAAATACAAACAAGTCCTAAAATTGCATTTGCAGCAGTTTTTTTATTCATGTCATTTAACACATTTTACATAGAATTATTGTCACTTGCAAGAGAAATGACTGCAGAACTATTTTTAGTATCAATGCTGCTTTTAATATTCTCTAAAAAAGTTAATATGAGTTCAATTATTTTATTTATAATTTTTGGGATGGGATTAATTGTATCTCATTATTCAGTAACTTACTTCTTTATATTTACTTTGTTATGTGTTTCTTTAATCCTAATTTTATTCCAGTTCCCTGAAATGATTAGTGATTTAAATAAAAAATCATATATTCTTTTAAATTTCCAAAATTTGAAATATGCTGCTTTAAATGTTTTTATTTTAGGGGTTTTAATGTTATTTACTTATTTATGGTATACTAACATAGCTTTTGGTTATGCATCAGCAGGAATTATTGGAGTATTTCAAGCTGTAAATGTGGATTTTTTGCAGAAAATATATTTATTAATGCTTAAATTTGGAATAATTCAAAATATCTATTTGATACTGGCAATTTTGTTAGTGCTGGGAATTGTGGCAGTTATACTGTTTAGAAAAAATAGAATGACACTAAACGTTAAAATTAGAGAGAATCCTTTAATTCATTTTATAGATCATATTGCTAACTTTATTGAATCTAAAATAAATTATAAAATTATTGCGGTTCTCAGTATAATCATATTAATAGGTTTATTTTTCTTAATAGGGCCACCTAAAACATGGATTGTTTCTGTACTTAGATATTTAAATTATACAACAGTATTTTTCGCGTTGGCTGGATTTTTATTTTCATTTATCTATTTTTCAAAGAATAAGATACAAAAAGAATATTTTGCATTCTCAACCATTACTATTATAATGTTATTTGCAGGCATTTTTTTACCTTCCTTTGAGGTCACGTTTAATATAACCAGAATATATGAGATTTCATTTATGTTTTTAGCGCCTTTTTGCATAATTGGAGGTATATTAATTGTTAAATCTATATTAAAGGCATTGAATAATTTTAAAGTGGATGATACAAAAGATCTTAAAATCTTTTCTATATTTTTAGTAATATTCATGCTTTTTAACACAGGATTTGTTAGCGTTATATCTGGTCAATCAATTCCAATGCACTTAACTGCTCAAAATGGCCAATCTGATTATTATCCGCGTTTTGATCAATCAGAATCAATGGGAGCTAAGTGGTTAGTTGAAAATAAAGTTGATACAAGTATTTATGCAGATGTTTATGGTGTATTTGCATTTTACAGATACATATATTCTCCAATATTGCCTTCTGCTTATAATAATGTTTATCTCATTTCAGATAATAATGATCTTCATTCTTATACATTTTTAAGGAAATTAAATAAAGATAATAATATTTTAATTGGATTTACCAGTAGAACTAATCGTAATAGGGTTTATGCAGATATGGGTCACATAATAAATCCTAAAAATCTAATTTATGAGAATGGAGCATCAAAAATCTATTTTAGTTAATATTTAGAATAAAAATAAAAAATAAGAATAAAGTTGAAAGTTTATTCCACGCTCACAAATAGGTGGAGGGAACGATAAACAGTACTATTATCAGGTAACTTGTAGAGTAAAAACTTTAATTCCTGATTTACACCAGTTCTAGCTGCAGTAAACTTAAATGGTATTTCACGTTTCTCATTATTTGCTAATGTAATATTCTCGTCTTTTAAAGTCTTATTGTTCAATGTAATCATTAATTTGTAGGTTGTAGTTGTATATTCATGATTTACAACACCTACAATTACATTTCCACTTTCACCAAGGGTTAAATTTGTAGGATAACCCCCTGCCTTTTCATCGGGGCCGAGAATATAGAATTCTGTGAATTTTTCACCTTGTTGTGGCACAACAATGATATAGATTGTGGCTAAAATAGAAATTATAAGGATTATAGCTAAAATTTTGGTGATTGTTTTGTCAATATTAAATTTTTTCATAAAATGATTTCCCCTTAATTTTTATTATGGATATCTTAGCAATGTTTATATATTCTATTTATTTTAAATCTTTAAATCATTTGATAAGAATTTTTAGATTTGTTAATTAAATAAACATTTATATTATATAATATTTTTCTATATCACATCTTTACAATTTTGAAATCCAAGTAAAAACATTTATATATACAGTTGATCATTCATTTATCATGATTATTCATGTTGATGTTATAACAATAATAAGTTATATTCTTGCAGTAGTATCTGCAATTATTGTAGGAGTTATATTGAGACTTCCTATACTTCCAGAAAGACCAATAAGACATTCATTTAAAGCAAGTATCATTTTTCCAACTACTGTAATTGCACTGGGGTTATCGGCAATGGTTTTTAAGTTGGGATGGGAAGGAATGATTGTGGGAATAATTATTGGTATAGTTTCTACATTAATTTCTAAATATTTGCTTGGTAGAATACTTCCAATATTTGCAGAACCAGATGAAGGTGAATCTAATGAATGAAATAATTGGAATTATTATTGCAGCTATCCTTTCATGGGTTAATTTTGTTCTTATAGATACATGGATGGGTCTTCCTGAAAAACCAGGTGTAAAAGGAGCAGATGTTATTGGAAGAGATGTTAAAAAGAGAGGCGGAGACTTATCTGGCGGATTCTTCCAGGGAAATATTGTATGTTCTCCTGATGCGTCAGCTGGAACACTTCTTGGAGCTATAGCTTGTTATACAATTGGTATTCCTGAAGGTGGATTTATAGCAGCATTACTTGTTTTTATAGGTAACAGGCTCTGTGCAGACCCTGGCTATGCAGGTACAAGTGGAGCATTGTCAATAACAGTTATAATTGCTTTAGCATCATTTATAGGTATTCCTCCTGAACAATTTATAGTGGGAATGGTTTTTGCAATAGTTACAATACAGGGACTTGATCATCCCAGAGCATCAATATTACTTGGAAAAATCGCTAAAAAAATGGGAAGATATACAGATATAACCTAAACATTAAACTTAAATGATTAAAGAAATAAACCGTAAATAGTGTTATATATCAAAAAGGTAGATAAAGATGTTAATAGAAATTATCGGCATAATTGTTGTATTTATGGCTCTTAGAGTATTATTTTCCAGGGATAGGAGCGAGAGAATGCTTTATTTGAATGCAATGAGTTTTGGTATAACTGCACTTATTGCTTTATACATACAAACACCTTTTGGAGCTATAATAGCAATAACTTATTTTGTGGCCTCTACTTTAAGCTCAAATGCAATAGCATATTCAATTGGAAGAATACAAGAGGAAATTACTGTCAGATAAAAAATATGGTGGAATAATGGCTATCGTAGATCTCATAAATATATCAACAATATCAGCTGCAGTGTCTTTAATAGGAGCGGCAGGTATAATATTACTTCCAAAGCCAATTGATAAGGTTATAATGTTTTCACTGCTTCAGGGAGGGTTTATAGGAATAATTGTGGCTGCAAAGTATTTAGATGTTGCAATGGCTGCTGCATTATTCGACCCAATTTCAACTGTTATCCTTTTAATTGGTATTATAAAATTAAACGATGTTAGACGAAAAAAATTAGAAGCTCAGGAGGAATTGAACATTGCTTGATATTCACATATGGTTCTATACAGGTTGTGTGCTTGTGGTATTAGGTAGTATTGCTACTGTTATTGGCCCAGGGGTTAAAGATCCTATAGTCAGAACTTTGAATACAGAAATTCCTGCTGTAGGCCTTTCAATGATATTTTTAACCTATAATCACACCATAGCACTTCTTACCTTTGTTGCATCAACTGTCATAATAACTATGATACTTTTAAGGGCCATAATAAGGCTTGAAGAGATGGGGGCAAAAGTTTGAAGAGTCTAGGTAGAATTTTAAATGATCTGGCAAATCCCGATAATATCCCTCGGCTTTTTTCATTGGTATTAGGAATAATTCTTTTAGCAGGTTTTTTAGTGCCATTTGCATTGAATGACCATCAAATATATCCAAGACCAGAGCCACAGAACCAGATTAATTCTGGTGATCCTCTTGCACCCTATAATAGGGGCGGAGAAGTGATTGCAGGTTGGGGTATTAATGGTAATTTTCTTATAGAGCCAGGAACTACTGAAGCCCAATATCCTCAATTTTCAGTTAATGTAGGTAAGATAACAGGTTATCTGTCTCCAATGGCCATAACTGTAAAAGACACCACTCTTTATTATGGTACTTCAATTTATTCATCCCCTGGTGGTTTAATAGATGAAATATTGTATTATACAAGGGGTTTTGACACTATTTTAGAGTCATCTATTTTGATGATGGCATTTGTAGTGGCTTCATGGGTTGCACTTAACTTTACAATGAGGAGGGAAGAATAGTGTCAGGCGCTGAAGTTTTAGTACCTACAGTCGTTCCCCAAGTTGTTGTTTCCCTTTATCAGCCAGCAATTATTGTTGGATTACTAACAGGTTTTATAGGTCTTCTGGGAATAGCTTTCAAGAAGGGCGATTTATCTGCTTTGATACTTACAGATATTGTAGGTCTTGCAATGTTGCTCATTGTTGCAGCTGTGGCTACTGATTTAGCAGAGGCATTAATATTACCAGGATTAGTTGTTGAATTAGCAGAAATCCTTGCAATTTCAGAAATACTTATGAGCAGAGAAATGAGGAAAAATGGAAAACCAGCAGAAATGATTCCGCTTCCTTTATCACTGGATATGGAAATTCTGGACACTGCACCAACTTTCCTTGCAATACTACTCATAGCGTATGGTGCGTTTCTCACAGGTTTTACAGGAGGGGCTGTTGCAGGGGTAGGAATACTCTTTTATGTGCTCTCTAAAACAATTAGGGGAGTTCCTTCAAGTATTTGGGAAGGTGTTGCAGGAGCATCTGGTATAGCATGGTGTTTATGGATAGCTGGATTCTTGTTATTCTTTGTAACTCCTCAATACTGGTTATTAGGTTTATTTATGTCTGCATGTGGAATACTTGTAAAAGTAGCAGCAAAAGCAGGACTTATAGGTATTATGGGTAGGGAAGAATTTAAAAGACAAAAATGATTATTACACACTTAAAATGATATGGAGTAACTAAAAATGGATATAGCAACATTAAGTGGACAGTTATTTGGTTACATACCCTTAGGAGACATTGTGCTTTATTTTACCCCATTTAATCTGTTCTTATTTGGAGGAGCACTGTTATTCACGCTTCTTATAGCATTAAGTAATACAGAAACTCAAGTAGAGGCTAGATTTGGCTCCCTAAAGGATAATGAAGTAAAGGTTGATAAAGGCGAGTTTAAAATAAGGAGATTTCTTGCAATTGTATGTGGTCTTGCAACAGCAGGAGCAATGATAACTGGAGATCTTTTCAATTTCACATTGTTTGTAACATTAATTGGTATAGTTAATTTAGGATTAGTAGCAGCTGTAAAACAGGTAGATGTTTTAGATTCAGCATTTCAATATGGTATAATTGCAATGATCGCGTCTCTCCCTTTGTTTGGAGGTGCTGCGACAATTCTTGCTGCTACAGGTACTTTAAGTTTGTTTGAAATCGCTAAATTACAATTTGTAACTCCTATGATGCAATTTGCTTCAATATTGCTTTTAATGGGTATTGCTGGTGAAACAGGCATTGCACCATTTTATGCAACAAAAGCAGAAATGTTTAGAACTGCAGGTTCTCCATTTTTAGTTATAATACATTTAAGTTCATTACTTGTAATTATAAGAGCAATTGAAATATTGCTAATAATCAATTAACCATTTTAAAGGATTAATCAGGTGAAACAATGAATAGGCAGGGTATAATCAGCTCAATAATATTTATAATTTCTTTAGGTAGCATAATATATGCATTAGTATTTAATCCAGTTGAGTGGATGGTTTATGGAATTGCAATTGTTTCTATTCCCTTGAGCATACTTTCATTGGGATTAATTATCATGGCTAAAGCTAAAAAAGAAGAGGAAGAAGATAGAAGGAAAGAACCCTTCATCGGATATTAATATGGAAGTTCAATCGGTGATCAAATGAATCTAATGGCAAATATCCTACTAAACGTTCTTATTGCATTTTTAATTGGAAGCTTGCTTCTTGGTTACTACAGAAAAGTAGTGGCAAGAGTACAGACAAGACCAGGGCCACCAATAATCCAGTATCTTTTACATTTACTTAAATTTTATATTAAAGAGTCATCTTTTCCTAAAACAGCAGCTATGCCATTTTATATTGGAATAGCGAGCATACTTATGGTTATATGGATAACTGCAGTTATTGTAGGGCCTGTGATTCAAGGATCACTCTTAATTATATTTGCAGTATACGCACTTCATAAAATAGTAGAACATAACGCTGGTTCATCCTCAGGTTCGCCTTATGGTAAATTAAGCTGTGTTAGGGCAGTATATTCAGCGGCTGCAGAAGTTCCTCTTTTTGCTGTTCTTGTTATAATCTATCTTAAAACAGGATCAATGGGAATCGGAGATATAATGAACTATCAGGCAGTACATGGTCCATTACTTTATAGTATACCTTTGGCAGCTGCCATGTTCATGGTTTTAATAGTTTCAAAAGCACAATATACTCCTTTTTCAATAACAAAAGGAAAAGATATTGTATCAGGATATGAAACTGAACACTTTGGTCTTTTACGCGGATATCTAATGATGTCTGAATCAATAATGTGGTACATGTTACTTTGGATATTCTTAACAGTATTCATAGGTGCATTGAATCCTGTTGGTTATATAATTGGAATGGTGCTAATTACTACGGCTGTAGCTTTTTTAAGTGCTACTTCGCCACTTTTAAACCCCAATCATTCCGTAGTACTTCAAATACTGTTTGCAATAATTGGTATTGTAGGTTCAATATTACTATTAAATGTATTTTAATGTGTTAAATAATTTATATCTTTGAAAAGGAGAATAAAAATGATGAAAGAAAGGGATACACTTTTCCTAATTGCTCTCGTTGGATTTGGAGCTGTAATTATGAGTGGATTGGCTGTATTAAAGCAGTGGATTATTATACTTCCTTTAGCTTTAGCAATGGCTTTTTTAGCAGTTCTCTTATTCTATCAAAACAGAAAAAAAGCAATTCATATTTCAGAATCTCTTGAAAAATGGGCGTTTATAGCAGCCCTTATATTGTTCATAGTGTCATTTATATTACTTTATAGGCCTGCCTGACTGGTGATAACATGGATCAGATAATTTACCTTGTATATATACTATCATTTGTAATCGGAATGATTACAGGACTTTTACTCAGCTATAAAAAGTATACTGAGCCGTTTGTAAGCAAAAAAATCGATATAATAGCTCTTGTAATCTCCATAATTGGATGGATTTTATTCTTAAATAGCCAAATTATAATAGTAATTCCACAATATATTTCCATTACCATAGGATTATTTTTAGTGGCGAATGTGTTAGGGATGAGACCAGGATATGGAAGATATGAGCTGGCCATTGGATTTGCAGTTTCTGGCATTATTTGGATTTTGGGGATGATTCTTTTATGAAAAACAATGATTTAGGAACAAATGATGAATCATTAATGGAAATTCTAAAAGGAAGAATATTAAATAGTTATAGGTGGCAAGAAGATATAATAAAGCCATTTTCAGAAGAAATGAATATATCAACCGAAACTCTGGAAAAAATATTAATGAAAAGATTGGACATGTCAAGCCTTGAAGCTTTACATCCACGTTTTGAACAATCTAAGTATCAGTGTATATTTGATAAAGCGCATTCAGACTTAAAAATATGCTGGCTTTCAGATATAATGGACATTCTATCTGAAGATGAAGCTAATGCAATAAAAAGTAAAATTGCAAAAGAAGTTGTAGAAGGTAAATCTTATGAAGATGCCATTACAGATGGCAAAAAAGAATTAATAGAATATCTAATGAGGTAAAGAAATGTTAGATTCACTTAAAAGCATTATTAGAAAAAGCTCCATACATGCTTGTCTTATAAATACTGGAGGATGTAATGGGTGCGATATTGAAATAGTGGCCCTTTTATCTCCTCGTTATGATTTAGAACAATATGGTATTTATTTCCATAATAACCCACGAGAGGCTGATGTAATACTTGTTACAGGTCCTGTAGCAGAGCAATGGAAAGAAAATCTTCAAAGAATTTATGCAAAAGCTCCAGAACCAAAAATAGTTGTTTCTATTGGGGCATGCCCCTTAACAGGAAATGTTTATAACCAGGAAGGCTGTGCAATATATCCTCCGTTAAGTGATTTTATTCCAGTAGATGCATCAGTTCCAGGATGCCCACCAAGACCAACAGAAATATTAGCAGCTCTTTTAGCCGTTGGTCCTGACGCAATAGCAGCTAAAGGGAGGCAAAAAGAATGATATTACCAATAGGACCAATTCATCCAGCTCTTAAAGAGCCTTTACGTTTAAAACTTCATACAAGAGGAGAAAAAGTTATAGGTGCTGAAATTGACTATGGATATGTTTATAGAGGCATAGAGAAAGTAATGGAAGGAAAAACCTGGCAGAAATGTGTTTATTTATCCGAAAGAGTTTGTGGAATATGTTCATATATTCATACACAGACATTTGTGGAGACATTTGAAAAAATTGCAGGGGAAGAAGCTCCGTTACGTGCACAATATTTAAGGGTTATTTCAAATGAATTAGATAGAATTCAGAGTCACTTACTCGCCAATTCAACATATTTCAATGTAATCGAGCATGAAACTCTCTTTATGTACATGCTTTCACTGCGAGAATTAGTTATGGATGCTATAGAACTATTAACTGGTAATAGAGTTCATATGGCATGGAATGTAGTTGGAGGGGTGCGTTTAGACGCTAAAGAAGTTCATTTAAAAAGTATAATTGATCTTCTAGATAAACTTGAATCACAATATGCTAAATACCCTGAAATGTTTGAACACGGACCATTATTAGGCCTTAGATCAAAAGATGTAGGATATATGTCTGAAGAAGATGCAATTAAAGCCAGAGCTGTCGGTCCAATAGCAAGAGCGTCATCAGTAAAAGAGGATTTAAGGGCAAATAAGCCTGTTTATAGAGATAATTTTGATTTCAATGTAATCTGGCGAGATGAAGGAGATAATTTCGCGAGAACTATGAACAGGTTCGATGAAGTAACAGAATCTATTAAAATCATTAGACAAGCTATAAATAACCTCCCTGAAGGTAAATTCCGTAAAAAAGTGGATATACCTGCAGGATATGCTGATAATAGAAATGAAGCACCAAGGGGTGAAGTGGCTTATATGATTGAAACAAACGGTAATTTAATTAAAAACATTTCTATAAGAACTCCAAGTATAATGAACATAGATGCATGTGCCCGATACATGTTTAAGGACGTTTCAACTGTTGCAGATGCAATTGCAACTTATGCCAGTGTAGACCCATGTATAGCATGTACAGAAAGAGTTGTAATAGTGGATGAAAATGGTAAAACCTGTGAATTTAATGGTTTACAAGATGTAAAATCAATATAATTTAAAATTACTCACTAAAAATTTTAAAGAGGATAATCATGTCTTCAGTAATATGGTATTTATACGAATTTGCAAGAAAGGGATGGGTTGAAAACTTTGCAGGTGCTGCAACAAATAGAGAAACAGTAGAGGCACCTGATAGATTCAGGGATTTCCCTGAAGTTACAGAAGAGTTATGTATAGCTTGTGGTGCATGTACGGCAGCATGTCCTTCGCCAGCAGCAATAAAACTTGTAAGAACAAAAGATAAGGATGCTGAAAATGGGGAAGGAATGACCTTTCCAGTCATAAATACCGATGCATGTATAAGATGTGGTTTCTGTGCAGAAGTATGTCCTACAGATCCAAAAACACTTAGAACTGGTGAAAGTCATTTAATCAGGGAAGAATTTACCATATTGCCTGCAGAAAAAATGTTTGTCATCGATGATTATCTTTGTATCCGCTGTAAAAAATGTATGAAAGCATGTAAAGTGGAGGGAGCTATTACTGAAGAAGATGGGAAAGTTATGGTAGACCAGTCTAAATGCATAGCATGTGGAGAATGTGCAAAAACATGCCCTGTAAAAGGTGCAATTAAAGGAATATATATTTCCAATGTTGAAGGACAAAAAGAAGTAATTAATCTGGTTGTACATGCTCTTGAAGATTATATTGAAGCTCGGCAAGATGAATTAAAGGGAATACCTGCAGAAAAGGTTGTAAAATTTGAAATGCCTGTAGCTGAGATTATGAAAGAAGCTAATGAGATTTTATCTGATGAAGAGATAGCAAGAGACATAGTTGAAAGAGTAACAGACAGACTTAAACTTAGAATTATTACATGGGATGATTCTATGTGCAACAATTGCAGGTTATGTGTAGATGAATGCCCTTCAGGTGCAATTACATATGATAAAGAAAATGGTGTTCAAAGGGATAATAAAAAATGTCTGCGATGCACAACATGTTATCAAACATGTCCATTTGGTGTTGCAGGCTCTTATGTTGCAAGATTCCTTCTTACAGAGACTGAATTAAAGGATGATGAGATTCTTGTAACTGTAAAACCAGCCCAATTACCGGTAAGGGGATGATGAAAATTCCTACAACTAAAACTGATAAAAAATCTTATAAACCACTTAGAGAAGTTGAAGTGGGATATGAAATAGATGCAGCTAAATGTGAGCAATGTAAAGAAAGATCATGTCTTCAGGCATGTCCAGTAGAAGCAGTACATGAAATACCTCCAGATAAACATATAGAAATTGATCATAAATGTTTTGGATGCATACTTTGCAGAGAAGCATGCCCCTATGACGCTATAAAAATGGAAACTACATTATCAGAGCCAATAAGGGAAAATATACCAAATATAAATCCTAAACTCTGCAGAAGATGTGGAGCATGTGTAGATGCATGTAGAACTGGTGCAATTCAACTTATATCTTCTGGTAGGGAAGAAGCCCACAGTGTGATAGATGAAGAAAAATGCGTTAAATGCGGTTACTGTGCTCGTGTTTGCCCTACAGAAGCTATAAAATACGGGGAAATTTTACCAAGGTCTGTAGTAGGTGGAAAAGCAGTAGCAGTAGACCAAAGAGATTGTATTGGATGTATGACATGTACAAGAGTATGTCCTTCAAAAGGAGCTATTAATGTAGGTAATGTAAGTAAACTACCTTTCATTGATCCTTCATACTGCGCCCGGTGTGAAGAATGTATGGATGTATGTCCTTCGGCTGCAATTAAATACTCATCAAGAAAAAAGGCTTATGAAAACTTTGGTAAAATAAAAACAATGGAAATAGTCTCTGAACTTCTTGAAAAAGAGACAAAAAGACTTGCAAGTGATGCAGGCAAAATTGATAGTATTTTAAATAGAATTTCTCGAAATATCAGCTATGAAAATACTGAAGAAGAGTTTGAAATTGATGTAACTGATAGATTAAAAGCAGAAATTGAAAGAGCTGTTGACGGAGACCTTGAAATTGAAGATATTCAATATATAATTGAAGGTACAGCTCCAAAAAGAAATATAGCTGTAATTGAAGATAATTGTATAGGGTGCACAGCATGCATGAATACATGTCCAGTTAACTGTATTGAGCTTGAAATGCCATCACCAGTCCATATTGGTGAAGAATGTGTTTATTGTGGAAAATGTGTTGAAGAATGTCAATTTGAGGCTATATCTCTTAAGGAAGAGTATTTTGATTCACGCAATGGCAGAATCTTTTATATAAGAAAGAGCCTAAAAGAGTCAAGAACAGGTGAAGTAGCTATTGACTCAAAAACATGTCAATTATGCGGAGTATGTATAAATAAATGTCCAGTTGATGCTATGGTCCTTGAAGATAACAAAATTACAGTTGACAAAGATAAATGCATTGCATGTAATGAATGTGAACTTATATGTCCTGTAAAAGCTGTGAAATTAGAAATAAAACAATAAATATCTATTTATTTTTTTAGATTGAGGAGGAACTAAATTGGGCAAAAAGGTATTCATTTCTGATTGTGAAGGCCCTATATCTATAAATGACAATGCATATGAACTGGCAGGTTATTTTATTGAAGAAGGCGAAAAATTTTTTGCAATCCTAAGTAAATATGATGATATTTTAGTAGATGAAATTAAAAGAGAAGGTTATTACGCTGGTGGAACATTAAAATTGATAGTTCCTTTTTTAAAAGCATATGGGGCCACCAATAAAAATATTGAATCATATTCAAAGGAAAATATACTTCTTATTCCTGGTGCAAGGGAAACACTAGAATATGTAAAGGATATAATGCCTTCATTTATTGTAAGCACAAGTTATGAGCAATATATTCACGCACTTTGCGATTTTATTGGGTTTCCACGTGAAAACACTTATTCTACAGCTCTAAACATAGATGAAATATCTATTATTAATGGAGATAAGGAAAAATTAATGGAATTTAGAAAAATTATTGTGGAGAACCCAGATTTTGAAATAATCGATAAAATATTTTGGAGAGATATCTTAAAACTTTCAATTCATGAAATAATGAAAAATATAAATCCTGTTGGCGGGGAAGGAAAAAAAGAAGCAGTTTTAGATATTTTAGATAGATTTGGATTTGAAAAATCAGATATAATGTACGTTGGAGATAGCATAACTGATGTAGAACCTCTAAGATTTGCAAAAGAACATGGAGGACTTGCAATATCATTTAATGGTAATGAATACGCGATAAAAAATGCTGAAATAGCTATTATCGCCGATAATACGGTTATTATTTCTATAATTGCTGATTTATTCAACAAATATGGGAAAGAAGAAGTACTAAAATTTATTGATTCATTTACAAAAGATCAAGAACTTGCAATTAATAATTATCATATAAATAAAGAATTAAAGATAAAAATTAAAGATTTGAATATTCCAAAAGTTAGTATAGTCAGTGATAAAAATATTGGAGCATTAATTAAGGAAAGTGAAGTATTTCGTAAGAAGGTAAGGGGAGAAGCAATAGGTGCATTAGGGTAATGAATAATATTAAAGGGATTGATAAGATGGTTGAAATAGAAAACACTTTCTGCGAAGCTTTTGATGGAATTTACAGCAGAGTTATAATAACTGCAGATGACATAGAAACTCTTAAAAGAGCAGCTTATGATGCTACTTCAACTCCAGGCACTGTAATTGGGCGTGTTGAAGGTGGAATTGAACGATGGTTAAATACAAATGAAACTCCTGATGGGAGAGAAGGAGCCGTATTACAGTTTTGGTATGGAAAAGAGAATATAGAAAAATTTAATGTAGAATTATCCTATAGAATAAGGCAGGATATTCTTGTAAAACCATTTACTGCAGTTTTTGATGCTTCAATTAATCCTTCTGGAAAAATGGACATGATTAGGAATGTAGGGCATTGTGGAGATGGGCATGAATGGAAGGAAAATAAATATGGCCGTGAAATGATTATTATTCCCATAGCAATCCCTGATTTTGAAATAGAAAGTACATTAGGATACATGAAAGGAATTATGGGTGCAAACTTCTGGTATATGTGCGCTAAAAAAAGTTCTGTTATGAATGGAGGAAAGAAAGCTTTGGAGGCCATAGCTGAAGTTGAAGGTGCTATTGCTCCTTTTGATATATGTTCTGCAGCATCAAAGCCAGAAACAAATTATCCATGGATAGGACCAACAACAAACCACCCTTACTGTCCATCACTTAAAAAAACACTAAATAATGAATCAAGAGTCCCTGAAAATGTTAAATACATCCCTGAAATAGTGATAAATGGAATTGATTTAGATACAGTAAAAAAAGCTATGAAAGCAGGAATTGAAGCTCTAATGGATGTTGAAGGAGTAATAAACGTTTCTGCAGGAAATTATGGTGGTCAATTAGGTGATCATAAGATTTACTTAATAGAATTATAATTTAAAGGTCTTCAAATGAAAAAAATAGATGTTATTGGCTTTGGGGCATTGAATGTCGATAAACTTTATAATGTTAATAAAATAGCATATAAAGATGAAGAAGCGTTTATAACAGATTTTAGCAAATTTTGTGGTGGATCTGCAGCAAATACAATTATTGGTCTATCAAAACTTCAAATTAAAACAGGATTTATAGGTAAAATTGCTGATGATCAAGATGGAAGGCTCCTACTGGAAAATCTCCAAAAAGAGAATGTAAATGTAGATGGAATCATTTTAAGTAAAAATGGTAGAAGTGGAAATGTCATAGGATTTGTAGATGAAGAGGGACAAAGAGCTTTATATGTAGATCCTGGAGTAAACGATTTAATAAAACCAGATGAAGTTAATTTAGATTATATAAATCAATCAAAGGTTCTGCACTTAACTTCATTTGTAGGGGGATCCATTAAAGTCCAGGAACAACTAATTAACGAAATTCCAGATAATATAACTGTCAGTATTGACCCTGGGAGAATTTATGCTGAAAGAGGCCTTAATTTCCTTAAAAATATATTAAATAGAACAAATATTATCCTTATTAATGAAGAAGAATTAAAACATTTAACTGGCAAAAAAAATAAAACATATAAAGAGGGAGCAGAAACTTTGCTTGAATGTGGTATTGACATTGTAGTAGTTAAAATGGGAGATAAAGGTTCTTATATCACAAATGGAATGGAAAGCTATTTAATAAATTCATTTAAAGTTAGTTGTGTTGATACAACTGGTGCAGGGGATGCATTTAATGCAGGATTCCTATATGGATTTATAAATGGTAAAAATATTGTAGAATCAGGTAATATTGGAAACTATGTTGCATCATGTTGTATACAGGAGTCTGGGGCAATAAATGGATTGCCAGAACTGTCAAAACTAAAAAATGAAATGGATAATATCATCTAAACCTATTAAAGGTGTAAATTATGGATATAACATTTAAAAAGGACAAGAAAGTACTGAAAGATGAAGTCATGCGTAAATCATTGGATTTAGATAACAATGAATTTAAACCAGAAATTGAGGAATGCCAACTGGAAGATAAATTCATAACGATCTCACCAGAGTGCGTAAGATGTAATTTATGTGTTGAGGAATGTCCAGTAAGCTCAATAGCAGAAGCAAAACCAACTAAACCTGCAAAAATACTTGAAAACTGTGTAAAATGCGAAATATGTGCCCAAACTTGTCCTGTAAAAAGTATAAATGTCATAGAGAGCACTGCATACGTCAATGAAGAAGATATTAAATATCACTTAAAAGATCTAAAAATACCTCATAGAACTCTCCAGATGAAAAACATTGATGTAAATGGAGAAAAATGCGAATCATGCAGAACATGTGTTAAATTTTGTCCAACAAATGCAATAAAAGTTGAAAATGGTGAAACAGCAGTAATAGATACGAGTGCATGTGTTGGATGTGGTGCATGTGTTAGTGTATGCCCTGAAAATGCAATAGCTCTTGAAAGAGAGCTAGGGCCTGTAATAAAGACAAAAGAACTATCTATTAATAGGGAAGCCTGTGTTTCATGCCAGGTTTGTGAGGAAAACTGTCCAGTGGGGGCAATTAGACTTGAAGAGGGCGAGATAGTATTTTTAGAGGATAAATGTATTTTATGTGATGTATGTTCAAATAAATGTCCTGTAGGTGCATTAAAACTTAAGAGGTTGTCCAATGAAAGTTAAAGAAATAATGGATAAGGAGTATATATACGTATCTCCTGATCAAGACATTGTAGAAGTATCTTTAAAGATGGAAAAGCATAAAAAGTTCACAACGCCAGTAGTAGATGATAATAAAATGTTAATAGGATGGATAACTTCTCTTGATGTTACCCGAGGATTTAGAGAAAATCAAAAGAAAGTTAAAGACATCATGCACTCTAAAGATTATATAGTACATGTCCATGAAGATGATCCTGCAAGATTGGCAGTTTTAGAGACTTCAAAGCATAAAGTAGTTAGCATACCAGTTTTAGATGATAACGATATAGTTGTGGGAGTTATAAGGACATTTGACATCGTTGAAACACTTTCCCATTTATATGACATCAAAGTCTATAAGATCTTTGAAGCAATGAACAAAGAACTTAAAGGAGTAAGCTGGGAAGAACTGATGGAAGCCGCTGCAATAATTACAAGAAGAAGAACAGGTAAAAGAATAAAACCAGAAGAATACGAGAAAAACATTAGAGAAGCAACATTTGGCGAAGCTATCTGGGCAACAGGCGGTCTTGAAAAATTCTTTGTAGGCCTTATAGCTATAGGGGAACTTGTAATTGCAAGAAAAGTAGCAAGAGCAAGACAATAACCTAAAATTCTCCTAATTTACTTTTATTTTTATATATTTAACTTCTTTTTGATTTTCAAACGATTATTTAATATAAATTATAGTTATATTTTACAGGGAAATTGACATGTGTGGGATTGCAGGAATTAATGGGAATAATATATCAGAAAAGCTTTATAACATGCTTATTTCAATGAAACATAGAGGTCCAGATGGATCTGGAGTTTTTGTTGACAATAGTGTAATATTCGGCGATTTAGATAAATTAGATGTTCCTGAAGGTTCATTTGGATTAGGGCATAATTTGCTTTCAATAGTAGGATGCCAGGGTTCACAGCCATTAACACATGATAAACTAGTATTAGTGTGTAATGGAGAAATATACAATTATAATAAACTTAAAAAGGGTTTTGAAGATGATTTTAAATCAGATTCTGATAGTGAAATAGTATTAATGCTTATAAAACAATTTTACAAAGATTCTATTTATGAAGCTGTACTAAAAACTGTTGAATATTTAGATGGGGATTATGCATTTGCAGTTTATGATGGAAAAGATTTTGCAGCAGTTCGAGATCCATTAGGTGTAAAAACTCTTTATTTTGGAGAAAATAAGGATCAAAACATTTTTGCATTTGCCTCTGAACGAAAAGCACTGTGGAATATAGGAATAAATGATGTGCAAACTTTATCTCCAACTTCAATGATATACAACAAAAAAATAATTAAATTTAACAATAAAATCAGCGAGATCATAACTACAAATAGCGATAATTCTGTTAATCATTATTTATCCAAAGATGAGCTAAAGAAACAACTTAAAACTAACTTAATAGCATCAGTTAAAAAAAGAGTTAAAGGGCTTTCTGAAGTAGGAATACTCTTTTCTGGAGGTATAGACAGCACAATAATTGCTAAAATTGTTTTGGATCTTGGAATTAAAACAACACTTTACAGTGTAGGGCATGAAAAGGCCATAGATCTTAAATTTTCAAAAGAAACTGCTTTAAAACTGAATCTCCCAATAAAAATAAAAACAGTAGATATAAAAGATGTTAAAAACTACTTAAATCCAGTATTGTATGCAATAGAAGAGTTCAACCTTATGAAAATAGGTGTAGGGATGCCGGCATATATTGCAGCAGAAATGGCACATGAAGATGGTTTAAAAGTCATGTTATCGGGTCAGGGTGCTGATGAACTATTTGGAGGATATAATCGCTATTTAAGAATATATAATGAAAAAGGGACCATAAAAAATGAAGATTTATGGGATGACATCTTAAATCTGTACCACGTGAATTTACAGCGTGATGATGCAGTTACAATGGCAAATAGTATTGAATTAAGAGTTCCATATCTTGATCTAGACATTATAAATACTGCAATGAATATACCTATGAAATATAAAATCAATGGAAAAGATGATAATTTAAGAAAATGTATCCTTAGAGAAGTTGGTACAGAACTGGGAGTACATGCTGAAATTGTTAAAAGACCTAAAAAAGCAGCTCAATATGGTTCTGGTATTCATAAGATGCTTAAAAAGATATTAAAGGAAGATCAATTTAAAAATCTTCCAGATAAATTTAATAAACATTATATTGTAAATTAGAGGGGAAATAATTTATGAAAATAGAAAAAGACGCAGAAGAAATATTAAAAAAATTCTCAAATGCCCTTGAAAACATTCCTGAACTTGAAGAAACTCATTACATAGTTGATAACGTTAATTTAACACGTCCTGATTCTGGAGAACCTAAAAATCCTGAAAAGATTTTAAGAAATGCAGATGTGGATGAAGATGGGAATATAATAGCAGAAAAAGGAAAATGGGTCAACAAATGATTATTAAGTTATTTCATACTATGTGGGGTAAATAAGATGAGAATGAATCTTGTTTTAGAATTATTAGATATTCCGGGCCAATTAATCGATGCATTAGAACCTATTGGTAGAATGGGAGCTAATATAGTAACAGTAATTCACCAAAGAGATGTAAAAACTGAAAGAGGTACAATACCTGTCCAGATCACGATAGAAGGGGATAAAGAAACACTGGATAAAGTTATCAATACTCTTTTAAGTCAAAATATCAATATAATGGAAGTTGATGATGTTTTAAGAAAAGAAAATATCAGAACGATTCTAATTGGAAACATAGTTGACAAAGACGTTAAAGATGTGTTAAACAGGCTCGGTGAACTTGAAAGTGTTAAAGTAGTGGATTTTAACTTAAAAATGTCAGATGATCCTGAAAAATCAGCTTCAAAAATCATTATTGAAGCAGATCACGGAAAAAGAAAAGATGTAATGAATAAAATAAAAGAAGTTGGAACTTCTAAAGGATTTTTAGTTATCAATGAGGTTTAATTCTTGTAATCCCTGTTGTTTTTGAATTTTGGAGGTTGAAGAAAATCTGTCAAAACTTACAGTTTTGGAGCCCTCGAAAACTTGTTTTCAGGGCAGAGAAACAAAGTTTCTCATGCACGAATCTTCGATTCGTAAGCTTTGATTTTCTGAACCACCAAAAATTCCCAATTTTTGGAGGAATTGAATGAAAATATGTATTTTAGGCTTTGGGGCTGTTGGAAAGGGAGTTGCTAAAGTAATTTCCATGAAAAAGAATTTTATTAAAGATAAATATGGATTAGATATCAAAATAGTGGCAGTTACAGATACTTCAGGAGCTGCAATTTCTAATAATGGATTAGATCCCGAATTACTACTTGAAATTAAAGAAAATACTGGTAAAATATCTAACTATCCAGAAAACGGTGTTACAGACATTACAAATATCACAGTATTAGAAACAGTTGAATATGACTGTCTTATTGAAGTTACTCCAACAGACATAGATGATGGAGAACCAGCAAAGACTCATATTTTAAAGGCAATAAACAATCAAAAGGATGTTGTAACTTCTAATAAAGGACCATTAGCATTAAATTATAAAGAATTAAATTCAGCTGCAAAAGATAACGATGTGCAACTTAAATTTGAAGCATCAGTAGGTGGAGCAATGCCTATTTTAAATTTTGCCCATGATACATTACCAAGCTGCGATATTAAATCAATTCTTGGAATACTAAATGGTACAACTAATTATATACTCTCAAGAATGGCTAAAGAAGGTTCAGCTTATGAACAAATTCTAAAAGAATCTCAAGAGCTGGGAATAGCCGAAACTAATCCTGCACAAGATGTTGAAGGTACAGATGCAGCTTGTAAGATAGTTATTCTTGCTAATTCAATAATGGGTAAAGATGTTAGCTTGAAAGATGTGGAAGTAACTGGAATATCAAAAATTACTCCAGAATCCATTTCTCTTGCTAAAAACGAGGGATATCTTATTAAATTGATTGCAGAAGCATCAGAAGATTCACTTGAAGTTTCACCACGACTTGTAAGGGAAGGATCTCCTTTTGCAGTAGATGGAACTATGAACGTGGCTACACTTAAAACAGACCTTGCTGAAGATGTCACTGTAGTTGGGAAAGGTGCAGGTTCAATTGAAACAGCATCAGCAATATTAAGTGACATTATAAGCATTTATAAAGCTAAAAAATCAGTATAACGTTAAATTTGGAGATTTTAAATGAAATATGTTGTAATAATAGGGGATGGAATGGCTGATTATCCTTTATCTCAATTAAATAACAAAACACCTCTTCAAGCATCTGTAATTCCTAATATGGATTATATAGCATCTAATGGTGTTAATGGAATGTTAAAAACTGTTCCCAATGGAATGGAACCTGGATCAGATGTTGCAAATCTTTCAATAATGGGATATGACCCTAAAAAATATTATACTGGTAGAGGTCCTCTTGAAGCTGCAAGTATTGGTGCTACTCTTCAGGAAGGCGAAGTTGCATTTAGATGTAATTTTATAACTCAAAAAGAAGGATTTTTAGCAGATTTTAATGCCAATCATATTTCTACAGAGGAATCTAAAGAATTAATAAATACTTTAAATCATGAATTTAAAGAAATTGGAAAATTCTATTTAGGTATAAGCTACAGAAATTTGTTTGTATTAAATAAAAAAGAATCTGCATCTTTAAAATCAATGCCACCCCATGATATTGTTGGAGAAAAGATTAAAGAAAATCTTTTAAAGCCATATTCTGATGAAAATGCTAAATTATTAAATAAAATAATGTTTAAATCTCAAAAAATTCTTGAAAACCATCCAGTAAACAAAAAAAGAGTTTTAAATGGAAAAAACCCTGCAAATATGATCTGGCTTTGGGGACAGGGTTTAAAACCAAAAATGCCATTATTTGCCGAAAAGTATGGGTTAAAAGGAGCTACAATAACTGGAGTGGACCTTATAAAAGGAATAGGTATTTATCTGGGACTTAATAATATTGATGTTCCAGGAGCAACAGGATATTTTGATACAAATTATGATGGAAAGGCAAATTATGCATTAAATGCGTTAAATAACCATGATTTAGTATTTATTCATGTAGAAGCTCCAGATGAAGCAGGTCATGCAGGAGATATTCAAGAAAAAATAAAAGCAATAGAAAATATTGATTCTAAAATTGTTGGAAAACTTCTGGATGAATTACCGGCTTTTGATGATTATGCTATATCCATATTACCAGATCATGCAACTCCTATTGAAGTAAAAACACATACAATGGACCCTATACCATATGCCATGTTTTCTACAAAAGGAGATAATGATGATGTGAGTCAATATAATGAATTTTCAGCTAAAATGGGATCTTTAGGTACAGTTGAAGGTCATAAGTTTATGAAAAATTTTTTAGAAAACATGATTTAAATTTTTTCATACATAATTTTTTATATAAAAATACAGTATAAATCGGTATATGTTTAATAATTTTAACTCGATTTTGAGTTTAATATTTAAAGGATAATAATGATTTTTGTTTAGGAGATGATTCATCTGTCAAAATATATAGTCGTAACAGGCGGGGTTGTAAGTTCAATAGGAAAAGGAATAACTGCAGCATCAATTGGAAGAATTTTAAGGTCTCATGGAATTGATGTAACAGCAATAAAGATAGATCCTTATTTAAACTGGGATTCAGGGACATTAAATCCTTATCAACATGGAGAAGTTTTTGTAACTGAAGATGGTATGGAAACAGACCTGGATTTAGGGCATTATGAGCGATTTTTAGACACTGAGCTTTCAGGTGATTCTAATATAACAACAGGAAAAGTATATTCATCAGTAATTGAAAAAGAAAGGAAAGGGGAGTATTTGGGCTCTTGTGTACAGATTATTCCCCATATAACAGATGAAATCAAATCAATGGTAAGAAAAATTGCAAATAAAACAGATGCTGACGTGGTTTTAGTTGAAGTTGGCGGAACTGTGGGAGATATAGAAAGCCAACCCTTTTTAGAAGCATTAAGACAATTACGTAATGAAGAAGGTCATGATAATGTAATGTTTGTCCATGTTACATATGTTCCTTACTTAAGAGCTGCTGGCGAATTTAAAACTAAACCAACACAGCACAGCACTAAAGAATTAAGGAGCACGGGTATAAATCCTGATATGATTATTTGCAGGTCTGAATTATCTATAGATAGTCCTTTAAAGCAGAAAATAGCTCATTTTTGTGATGTTGAAATTAATGCAGTAATTAATGCTCCAGATGTTCATTCAATATATGAAGTCCCATTAATTCTTAATGAAGAAAAAGTGGGAGAATATGTGCTTAAAAGAATAAAAATGGATGTAAATCACCCTGATCTTGGCCGTTGGAGTGAAATTGTAGAATCTCTCAAAAAAGAAGAGCCAAAAGTAAATATAGGAATTATAGGGAAGTATGTAGAACTTGAAGATGCTTACATAAGTATTAGGGAGTCTCTTAAACATGCAGCAGCAGAAATTGGAGTTAAGGTAAACATAGAATGGATAAGTGCCGAAGATTCCTTAGATATTAACAATCTTCAAGATTTGGATGCGCTTTTGATCCCTGGAGGATTTGGCGAAAGAGGTATTTCCGGAAAGTTAGATGCTGTTAGATATTCTATTGAGCACAAAGTTCCATTATTTGGAATTTGCTTGGGAATGCAATGCATGGTAATTGAATTAGCAAGAATAAATGGCTTTGATGATGCAAACAGTACTGAATTTGATTCTAAAACCAAAAATCCTGTAATAGATATCATGCCTGAACAAATAAAAATTAAATATATGGGTGGAACAATGAGACTTGGTTCATATCCATGTAAACTTAAAAAAGACACTTTAGCATATGATGCTTATCAAAAAAAGAATGTTGATGAAAGACACAGGCATAGATATGAATTTAACAATGATTATCGTGAATTTTTAGAAGAAAAAGGACTTATTATATCTGGAACTTCGCCAGATGATTATCTTGTTGAAATGGTAGAACTTGAGAATCATCCATGGTTTTTAGGATGTCAATTCCATCCAGAGTTTAAATCAAGACCAAATAATGCACATCCAATTTTTGTGTCATTTATGAAGGCTGCATTTGAAAATAGGAAAAATAAAAACTAATTAATTCAATTTAATACAATCAAGTGATTTTTATGACAGCTGATATACCCATACCTTTAATTTGTACAGTTATTGCATTGTTAGCATGCTTTTATGCAGGCTACACAGACCTAACAAGAGGAGTTGTCCGAAATAAACTTACTTTCTCTTTAATAGGCATTGGACTTATTTTAAATGCCATTTATGCAGTTATGATAGGTAAAATCTCATTCATTATAACATGTATACTTTTTACAGCAATTATCTATGCAATGGGTTATGCATTCTGGAGAATTAAAGCATGGGCTGGTGGAGATGCAAAATTATTTACAGGTTTAGCAGCTTTACTACCGTTTTACCCCCTACAGTTTTATCCCGCTATTTTAAGTTATAACCTATTTGGAGTAAATTTTCCAATTATTGCAGCATATGGATTCCCCTTTACATTAGTAATAAATAGTTTACTTTCAGTATTTCCATTCCTTTTAATTTATCTGTTATTTATAGTCATACGAAATAAACCAGAACTTTTAGATGAATTAGCAGCCCCAATCAAAGAATATAAGAAAAATATTGTATTAACGCTGATTATAACATCATCAGTAACATTAACACTATTTATAACGCTTTATTTCAATTTAACATCTTATTTAGGGTATCAACTAATCATCGTTTCATTGATTTTAATATATCTTTTAACTCTTGTAATTTCCAAAATGCCAAATAGGCTAAAAGCAGTTATAATATCTATTTTAATTGTTTTTGGATTATATAACAATTTAAATAACCTTATTTTGGCATTAAGCAGTATGGTTGTTTTATTTATAATAATAACACTTACAGGAATTCTTAGAAACCTTCTTTTTTCAGTAAATAAAAAAGCACTTCAAGATGATTATAAGACAGAAGACTTAAAAGAGGATATGATACTTGCCCATAGTCTTTATGAAGATGAAAATAGAGTATATTTTGATGATAAGTCCCTTATTGCTAAAGTTAAAGAATCTGTAGATAGTGGTGATCCTTTTGGTTTTATGAAACCTAAAGGCAAACTTTTAATAGGTTCAATGGCAGCAGGCTTAACTAATGAGGATATTAAACTTTTAAAGACATTATATACTGAAGATAAGATTAAAAATGAGATTAAAATTAAAAAAGGATTTCATTTTGTTCCATCAATGTTCATGGGTCTTGTAATATCTCTCTTTGTTGGAGATTTAGCTTTAATATTCCAAAAAATATTATTTGCAATATTTACTTAAATAAAAATAATTTTAGGATAATAAAAGCATATTTGAAAAATATGGTTCAATTATTTATATAAGATAGAAAAAACATAAAATATGAGTGATATGGAGTTTAAAAAAATGGATAATAGGGGACAAATTTCTGCAGAATATTTGTTACTAATTGTGGTAATTTTAATTGTTTTGACATCTGTCACATTACCACTTGTAGGAACAGCCATTAACAATAGTAATGATATTTCATGGTCTTCAGATGCAAAAATAGCCGTACAAACTATTGCAAATGCAGTAAACATAGTTTATGCTAATGGGCCTGGTTCTAAACAGACTAATGATGTATATATTCCCCAAACAATGGCACTTACTAATGCAGGAAATAGTGTTGTTTTAACTGTTACACTTTCTGATGGCAGTACCAAAACCATAACTGGAAATACTGGATACGCTTTAAGTGCAACTAATATTCCTCTTTCAAGGGGTTGGCATACAATACAAGTGTATTGGCCTCAGGGAACAAATGCTATAACTATAACTGCAATATCATAATCTGATTACCCAATAGAATGCAAATTAAATAGTATAATATCTTTTGAGGGATAAAAATGAAGATCTTTACAAAGGTAGGCGACTTAATAATTAAAATTTTTAATTTAATTGGAATGATCATATTAGCAATACCTAAAATTCCAAATAGGTTAAGAGGAATCAGCACAGCAGATATTAAAGATAAGGTTGATACTGACTCTATTAAAGAAAATATTTCTAAAATTAAAAATGATACCCGAATAAAAGAAGGAATTTCAAAAATCTCCACAAAGGAAACTCCTCAGACAAGTAAAATTATTGAAAAAGACGATGCTGGTGGCACAAAAGTTCCTAAATCACCTATTTCATCAGGTGAATTCACATCTGAAGAAAAAGAAAGAACAGTTTTCATACTTCAACTATTATCTGGTGGATTTTTAGTTGTATCTATGTTATATCTATTTAATTTCTTAATGTTCTTTTTATATGCTGTTTTTTCAATTATTTTAGTTGGAAGTACAATATATTTACTGTTTAATAAGGTTAAATTAATGTACACTGCTGATTTTAATGCATATCGTGACTTTTTTTTGATGTATACTGCTGTAGGGATAATATTAGTTTTAGTGGGAAGTAACCCTGCATTTGTCATGTCATTTTCATTTGAATTTTTACCATCACTGTCTATCCTTATTTTTGCATTAATAGCAGTTGTAGCCGTATTTTTAATTTTCAGAATAAGATATCATCGAAATTTCACTTATGGGACTGTAATTGAAACTGGTAAAAAAACTGCTTATGTAAAAGTAGAATATGATATATGTTCCAATGTGAAACCAGACATTTATGTTGTAGATAACAGTTTCGGTGCAAAAGATGGTGATACTGTCAAAGTACAGATAGAAGAGTCAATTATGAGTATGGGTGGAAATAAACCTTCTATGATAACTGAAACTTTAAAATAAAAAATTTATTATTTTTTTTTATACAATTGTAATGGAATATTGGTGCCTATTTGATACAACAACATCATCATAAGGATCTAATGTCCTAACGTCTATTGTGTACCCTAAATTTGCAACTGAATGTAATGCTCCATTAAATATTGTTAAATTAGCTGCTGGTTGGAGTGTTTTATCAACATTAATTTGGATTGTTAAGTTTTGACCAGAACCAAGTATTTGTACATCTGTAACTCTAAAGGGTTCTACGCTACGGTTTAAAAATACGAGGTCAGATATGGTGTTTGTAGCTCCATATCTTGCTGCTGCTGAAACACTGTTTAATTCCATGGCGTCTCCAATATAACCTGCAAAAACCAGTACTAAAATTAGCATAAATGCAATAATTAGAACGAATTCTATGGAAATTTGGCCTCGTTGATCCATTTTCATATTATTAATGTTTTTAGCTACTGAAGTATATTCTTTACTATTTTGATAATTAAATAATATTTTCTCATGTATATTTATTCACTTAAATAATAATTCTAAAGCATTTAATAAGATTTTCCAAACATATATAACTGTTATTGTGACAAATTATATATCAATTATAATAATATTCATTTAAGAAATGGGGATAAAATATTGGGATTTAGAAAGGACTCAGAAGGACAGATATTTTCTATAGATTTGCTACTTGCACTGATACCGCTAACTATTATAATAGGTATGGCTGCAGCAGATATGGATAATATACTATATTTAACTCAGGGAGCTGTTTTCCAGAGTTCTACTGATAGGGTAGCTGCAGATACCATCACTACACTTCTTGAAACTTCAGGAGATCCTGTTGATTGGGAATTAAATGGAACTCCAAGAATTCCTGGCCTTGCAAACTATGATACAGTGAAGAAATTACCAATAGAAGGCACGGTAGACCCGATTAAGCTCGCTGAGCTTAATCAAACACACATGGTTAGTCTTATAGGTGATTCTTATAATTATTTTTTGAATGTATCCAGGGTGGACACTGGAGTTAACATAAAAACTATTGGGACATATAACAGCAGTGCAAAAAATATTGTAAGATATGAACGTTTCATATTATATGGCTACTTAAACGTAGTTTCTTCTGCAAAGAATTTGATTAGATATAACCCTGGTCCTCCACGAGTTTATACTAGTCCGCCTAACCCCTTCCCAACAAATAAGAATTATCTTCAAGTCTTTGACTACTGGGTTTTAGTGGTTAATAAGGGATATAATTCAGCTACAGTTGAAATTAACAATAATAGGGTAATAGACCCCAGTGATTTTACGGGTCCTTCTACTCGTTTTGCCAATATAACAAAACCAGTTGATCCAACGTTCATGTTCAATCAGACTGATTTAATGAATAATACTGTAACTGTGAGGGGAACAAGTAATCCTTGGGACTCCATGGATGTTTATGTAATACAAGTTCCAAAAGGAACTCCTAAAAGTGATATAACTTTAGAAAATGTGGAACCAAAAAGATACAGGTTCCAACTATATTTATGGGTAAAGTGATAAAATGGATGATAAAGGGTTTATATTTACTACAGATGCAACTCTGGCCTTAGTTGTTTTCATGGTTTTTACAGCGTCTTTTATAACTTATCAGATAATGCCTAATTTTATGGGTGAGGACCATCAACATTTAGAAGCACTTGCAGACAGTGCTTTAGCTGTAATGGAACAAGATGGGACATTAAACGCTGCGTCAATTAATTACGCGGCAGGTAATCAATCTGGAGGTTCAGATATTTTAAATACCTCTCTATACACGATTTTACCTTCAGATGTTGGTTATAAACTGATATTAGGTTCAAATCCACCTGTATATAATGACAGAGGATTATTAAGTGCGACTGACACAGTTACAAGGGTTAGGGTTATATCCGGGCCTAAAGAAGGTTGGGTAGGACGTGCATGGTACAAATTAGAAGAAGTTGAATTTGAAAATCAAACCCAGAATGTAACCACAACTTTATGGAATTTCCACAACTGGCTTACTAATTTTAGTCCATGGAGCAATAACAATCATTTAGTTACTTATCCTTATTGGGGGGGAGGAAGCAACCCTCAAAACATCCAATTTTCTATACCAAATGGAGCTACTATTTTGGGAGGTAATTATCTGGTAGGTTCAGCTAATAGGGAGAGGAGAGGTAGGTCATATGGTGTAGATGTCCTTATTAATGGTATTCACCATGTAACTGCAAATACGAGCTTTACTTTCCTAAATTACATGCCTACAACAGATTTCAATCCAGAATATAACTTCCAGGGAAATATTCCTGCAGCAGAGCTAAATACTGGAGTAAATAATTTCAATGTTAATTTTAATACTAACACTCGAAGTACTCAGGACCTACCATGGTTTTCGATAATAGCTAATTACACTACTCAACTAGAGGTACCTAAAGGACTCATAACAACTAGAACTCCATTTAATAATGCAGCAGGCATGGCTGTACAAACTGCTCAAGATTTAGATGGTAATGGAGTTGCTAATGAGTTTGGAAGGATATATAACATTAATACAGGTACTGTAACTTCTTTTACTAATTTAAGGAGAACTTCGTGGAATAGTTTTTATAATTTAAATAGCCCAACTTTTGAAAATGGAGTTCCATTTGTTATGACCAATGTTCCCAATATAGGTACAACAACATGTGTGAGTGTTATTCAGGACATAAATATTCCTGCAAATTCGAGAATTTTTGATGGTTTTACTGTTGTAAATGCTTATGGGGCTGTTGACGGAGCCATGGTAGAAGTTTGGGACGGTACTCGGTGGAATACTGCATTTTATTCCTTTGGAACTTACAGTGGTGTTTCTAATGGTTATGGTAATACACCTGGAATAATATATATAAGAGATTTCCTTAATACTGGAAATAACAAAGTAAGAATAACAATTTGGGATGTTGTACCTGGAAATGATTACGATCTTGTAGGACTTCAAAGTTGTTACAGTACAGTTACCACATCACAATTACCAATTAAATGGGAAAACTTCCCTTATAATAGTTATCAGAGTACTAACAACCAAAGGACTCAAACACGTACTTTTACAGTAGGTCCTGAAGCCCAAAAGGTGTTATTGTTTGTTGGAGCAGGATTAGATACCAGAAATTTTGCTGTTGATTATGGTAATAGTACTACTTTATATAACAGTGCTGTAATTCCTTATTCACTGGATCTTTCAGCTTTAGATGCTGCAGGACCTCATGTATTTACAACAGGAACTCCTGGAAACTACACTTTAAAGAATGGAACATACACTTTAAGGGTTAATGTAACAGCTCCATCTAATGGTTGGGAATCAGGAGATAATAACGCAGAATTGTTTTCAGGAACAAGAATAGCTGTTATTTACCCTAAATTTTTAGAAAATGTTTGGAAAGAAGTATGGGGGACCAATGCCGCATATGCAGAGCAACAAGCTCTAATTGAATTGAATAACACTTTAAACAGAGCTTTTAATAATGGATCTTTTGATTATGGTCCATATATCAAAACAGAAGCTATTTATGCTGGTGATTTACCTAATGCTATTCCTGTAAGGCTGGAATTATGGAGAAAATAAAAAATTATTAAAAGGATGGCGTAAAAATGGATGAAAAAGGATATGCATTTACACCATTGGTATTTTTGCTTTTTATACCTATAATGATACTTGCTGTATCATATGGAAACATAGTTGAAGAAATAAACGCTATTTCTACTATTGCATTAGGAGGAGATGTAACACACGATACAGCAGTTAATATATATACTTCAATAGAAAAGGGTACTTCTGATGCAGGTAGAAACGGTGCTTATAACGCTACAAGGAAGGTAATAGACGAACGTAAGTTTTTAACCAACAGTACAAGTTATATCCGGAATGTTACGATTATTAACCTCAATGCGCATGTGACATCGACTTGTATGCAGCTGGAAAATGAGACTGGAAGGGAAATATACATAAACAATATTCCAATTACCAATTACACCAGAAGTACATTTAGTGCAAGTGATGTAACCATTAGCCAGGAAGATCCTTTTGGATTTTATGTGGATGTAAAAGCAGGAATACCTATTAAAGTTGTTCAAAGAGATCAGGTTTATGAGGGTGCAACACCTAAAATAAGAGTTTATGTTCCTATTGACAGATTAGAAGATCCATATATTTGGATTAACTCAAAAGAAAGGACAAGCAATGTTATTTATAAATACCCCTATCAAACATATACTCCTGTATTTGGGCTTGAATACCATTTCGCGGATGTTGTAGAACAAGGAAAACTACATTATTTATGGGAATGTCTTAATGGTACTGATGATGCAGATCCAGGTAAAATAACTCCTAGACCATATTATTTCCAGGATATACATGGACTGTCATTCTTTGATAGATTAGAAAATAAGACACCTGGCACTAGTACAAGCCTTATAAATACAAGAATGAGTACTTTTATACTGGGAGATCCGTTATATGAAGAACATGGGAGAGAGAGTGTGTCAAGAATAGATAATGAATATTTTGCAAATATAGGGGGGGGAACAATAGAAACAAAACATGGTTCTATTATAACTGCAATTCGGGATCCTGAGGGATCAATATTCTATCTTTCACCTCCTTACAAAACTTATTTAGGTTTAGCTGGTAGCCCATATAACTATTAAATGGTGATAACAATTTTCTCAGATAATAAAGGACAGGTAAGTGCAGAGCTAATACTGGTTACAGTAATCTTTCTAGTGATAGCATTGGGCTTCATTAATCTAGTAAGTAATGAAATGGGCAACACACAGACTGGAAAGCTTGGAGAAGCAAGAATGCTGGGCGAGAAAATAGCTGAAACAATAAACACAGTATATAAAAATGGGCCAGGATATTCCATTAATCTGGATTTACCTAATGCAGATGAACTTAATTTTACAGCCAAGGTGACCACGGTAAACAGTACGGGTTATTTAAACATGACATATGGAACTCGATCGATTCAAATAAAGTTAATTGCTAAAGATTATACACTTCCAATCAATTTGAATCCTGGCGAAAGGTATAAAGTATATAATGACAATGGTACAATAAGGTTTACAGCATTTTAATTAAACTGATATATTAAAGGTATTAAGGAGCTTATTTTATGGATTTAGAACCAGGCTGGGAAAAAAAAGCATTAATCGTGCTGGGTATAATAACAGTTATTATTGTAATTTATGCATTTAATCCTTTTGCAGGCACTCCCAATGTGCAAATTCAAAATCAGACACCAGAAACACCTGCAGTAACTCCGCCACCAGCAGTTGTAACTCCTAATAACACAACTGCAAACAGAACCAATGTCAATATAACCACAAATGGTACTGGAACATTTCAAATAACAGCAGAACAGGCTAAGAAGATAGCTGCTGAATCTGGATACATTACTGGAGAACCTATTAAAGGAATATATAATGTTATCAATGTTTGGATTGTTCCCTTAATGAAAAACAATAAAATAGTTAAAAACGTATACATTGATGCATCAAATGGAAATAAAGTTTTCATAGAAGTGAAATGACATAAAATTTATTTTAAGAGGAAAAAGCAATGGGAACAATCGAAGTATTAATAATGGTAGCCTTATTCATAGTGCTGATGGTATTTGTATTCTCAACAGCACTTTTAACACCTGTAATCGGTAAAAAAAATCTTATATTTGTACTAGGAATAGGATTTATCGTAGGGATAATTGGAGGTGCTTTTTTTATATCTCCAGTAGCCGATGATTTACCCAGTATTGCAAATTCTTTTTATCATTCTACTTCTGGTGATTTAGAAACCCTTAATATAGATATTTCAACAAATGTAGATATTAATCAGTATATAGCAAATCTTAAGAATGTTGATGGAGTAAAAAGTGTTGAAGTAAGCGGTATAACAGTTAAAACTGCTCAATTTTCTGATAAATGGAAGAATATACTTTCAAAACGTATAACTATTTCTAATAAGGACATAAAATCAGCTAAAGTTCTATCAAACGATAGTATTATGATTGAAATAAAAAGTGGGAGTGATCCTCAACTTACACTAAAAAAATTGAATGACTGGCTCATGCTTGTTGGCGGAATAGATTTAAAATATAGTCTAGTACACGCAACTGCAAAAGTAGAAACAGCAAAAGTTAACTCTGTTTCAAATTATATAACCAAAGATGCAGTGGTAACAAGTGTAGAAGGACCAACACAGGAGAAAATAAATTCTATAAATGCCATACTTCCTGATAAATACAATATTATTCTTATTTGTGGATTTATTGGATTTTTTGTAGGTTTAGCAGGTGTATTTATAGACACACTCATTGGATTTTTTGAAAATATCAAAAAGAAAATAGGTAAAAATGAATAAACATCAAGTGATCTTATGAAAACAGCGATTCTATATTCTGGAGGTAAAGATAGTACAATGGCTTTGTACAAGGCTATTGAAGAGGGTCATGAAGTAAAATATTTAATATCCCTTGTTTCTGATAACCCTAATTCTTACATGTTCCATGTTCCCAATATACATATAACAGACCTTTTGGCTGAAGCAGCAGAAATTCCCCTTATTAAGAAGGTAACAAAAGGGATTAAAGAAGAAGAATTAGGAGATTTAAACGAAGTTTTAAGTGATTTAAAGGATAAAGGAATAGAAGCAATATATTCTGGAGCTTTATTTTCTGTTTATCAAAAATCAAGGATAGATAAAATATGCAGAGATTTGAAACTTAAATCATGCGCTCCATTATGGCACATAGACCCCCTAGAATACATGGAAGAAATAATTGATCTGGGATTTGAAGTTATAATAACCAGCGTATCTGCAGAAGGCTTTGATGAATCATGGCTAGGTAGGAAAATTGATAGAAACGTTCTTGATGAAATTATTAATTTAAATAAAAAAAATGGAATTCATATAGGTTTTGAAGGTGGCGAAGCAGAAACACTGGTTTTAGATGGCCCTATATTCAATAAAAAAATTAAAATTATTGAATCTGAAAAGATTTGGGATAGAGATAATGGACATTACTTAATCAAGAAGGCTTTACTTGTAGATAAATGAAATAAGTATTTTTAATTCTTTTTTAGCTTTAATAATAATAATAATAATAATAATAATAATAATAATAATAATAATAATAATAATATTTTATTCTAATGCTGGAGCAATCCAGTCAATGAACTTTTCTACATTAGAAGTTCTAATTTCAACTTCAATTTCTCCCAGAGTAGAGTAGACTGTTTCTACAAAATTAGGCACCCCAACAAATGCTGCCTGTTTACTTAAACTAAACTGTATTTTATTTGTACCCATTCCTTTTAACATCATTTTTCTTGCAGCACCACGGATTTTCCTTTGAACTAATTCTTTATGGAAATTATTTATAGATTCACTTCCTCCCAAAATACTAACAAAATTTTCCTCTATTATGATCTCATCATAATCAAATAAGTTAGAAAGAGCCTTTATGACTTTATCAATGTCTTCTGTAGGATTTACATCACATTTAGCATATATTTCACATTTCATTATATTAAGCTCCAAAAAGCTATTAATTTAAACCTAATTCTTCTTTTTCAGTTCATTTTTTAATATGCTCCGAATATTGTTTTTAAATTTCCAAATAGGTCCTTCATTAATTATCATGTAATCAGAAGTTGCAATAGCATTCCCAATTCCAAAGTTAAGTTCTCTATTATCTCTTTTTTGAAATTGTGAAAAATTAACAGAATCATCTGACCTGCGACGCTTTTTTAATCTCATAAAACGGGCTTTTGGGCTGGAATAAATTGCTATAACTTTAAACTCTTTAAATTGTTTTTTAAATATTTCTATTTCTGCAGGACTACGTATACCTTCAATTATATAATTAAAATTATCGTTTTTAAAATCTTCAGACTTGGATCCATTAATGATTTCAACACATCTATCAGCAACCACATATTTTCCGTATTCCTTACGTAATTTAACGGCTGTTTCACCAATATCCTCATCTCTGGCCATAGCTTCATTACGTATAACATCTCCCATCCGTATTATATGGAATCCAAGATTTTTTGCAACTCTTGCAACCACACTTTTGCCTGATCCTGGCAGTCCTGTTACTCCGATTACTCGCATGATTTCACTTCAAATGAATTTATAATAGTATATTTTTTGTTTAAAATGATATTTTATATTTATTTCTTATTTTTAAATGCTTTCAAAATTCTCCGAATTTTGAGGCATCAAAAATCTCTTATTTTTAAATGCTTTCAAAATTCTCCGAATTTTGGTGCCGTAAAATTTAAAATTTTACAGGCTATCAAATTCTTTAATGGAATTTAGCATTACCTTTAATGACTCTTCAAGATTACGTGCATTGTTAAAATTACAAACTATTTTTTTAAGCTCATCAGGACTCTTTTTTTTAAGAAAAGAGACTTCACTAATTAAACAGGGAATAATCCTTGTTATATTATCTACAATAGTAATAGATGCAGTTTTAGAAGTTCTGGATAATGGATTTAAATCAATAGCTATTACAAATTTGCCTTCTTTAACCAATGCTTCAGTCCTATCACCATCTTCAAGAGGAACCAGCACCACATCAGCTTTGTATATACCTTCATGGCTTACTTTTCCCCGATGACTGCTAATGTCTTCCATTTGAACTTGATCATTATCTTCAGTTCCCATAATTTCATGAGCACCATGTTCTTTTAATATTTTCTCAATTGCTTTAACTCTTTGAGGAGTTCTATAAAAAAGGTTAATTTCTATTTTTGCATTTAAAACATGGGCTAAATCCACAATTTTTTCAGCTACAAGAGCTGTAGCATTCCCATTTATAGATATAACTGGATTATTTGCCAGTAATAATGCAGCAGCAGCACTTTCAATTGCATTTAGGGATGTTTGTGTTGTTTTTTCCCCAATCAAGTAATCAAATGCTTCACCTCTCCCATGGGCAATCATTCCAGCATCAGCAAGAATACCTGATTTATAGGCTTCTACAATTTTATCTCTTAATTTTAATGATTCATATCGAGGATGATCTTTATTTATCATAAATATTCACGTTTTAAGGATAATCAAATTTTTATTTTTATAAATTTAGGAATAAAATCTAATATTATTTGAATTAATTAGAAAATAATCTCCAAAAGTTATAATAACTATTATGTTACTATAAAATATATTTAAAGAGCATGAATAGATATAAACTCTTCCTTACGAATATATTATTAAATCTAAAATATAAATAGTGGAGGGATAATATGAAAGACACTATTGATATAAAGACAGAAGATGGTGAATACAGGAAACAGGAAAAAAAAGCTTTAAAAAGAAGAAAAATAAATAAATATGGAATATATGCAAGTTTAATTTTTATTGCAGCCGGTTTAATATGGTATGCAGTAAATCTTGGGCTAATTCCAGTTGATATTATAATCAAACAAGCTGGGCCTATTTTAATTGTTATTATAGGAATATTAATTTTAGTAAAATCAATATAATTAATTTTTTGAGGTTGAAGAAATACTGTGATTTTCGAACCCAAAATCAAAGATTTTGAGGTTGAAGAAACATGTGTTTCTTAACTTTCGAAAATATATAAATTTTTGAGGTTGAAGAAATGCTACGCATTTCTGAACCCAAAATCAAAGATTTTGAGGTATCCCATGAATAATCTGTTAAAAGAACTATCAAATGCACCAGGAATATCTGGTTTTGAAGATGAAATTAGAAAAATAATGGAAAATGAATTAAAAGACCATGTTGATGAAATAGAAACTGATAATCTTGGAAATGTTATCTTCACAAAAAAAGGAAAAGAAAACAATAAAAAAATAATGTTAGCAGCCCATATGGATGAAATAGGGCTTATGGTCAAATATATTGACAAAAAAGGATTTATTAAGTTTTCTAAGATTGGAGGCATAAATGATCAGATGCTTTTAAACCAAGAAGTTTATATACACAGTGATAATAATAAAATACTCGGAGTAATAGGTGCAAAACCACCTCACAGGATGAAACCTGCAGAAAAAAAGAAAGTAATTGAATATGAAAACATGTTCATAGATATAGGGGCTAATGATAAAGAAGAAGCAGAAAAAATGGTTAATATAGGGGATCCTATAACTATAAAACATGAATTTTCTAAATTATCCGATTCAAAGGTAACTGGAAAGGCATTTGATAATAGAGTCGGCTGCTACGTGCTTATTGAAGCTATGAAAAGAGCTGAAAGCAATGCTACAATTTATGGTGTAGGGACGGTTCAAGAAGAAGTAGGACTTAAAGGAGCAAAAACTTCAGCCTTCAAGATTAATCCAGATTTAGCAATAGCTTTGGATGTTACTATAGCCGGGGATCATCCTGGAATTAAATTTGAAGATGCACCTGCAGAAATGGGCAAAGGGCCAGCCATAATTTTAACAGATGCAAGTGGAAGAGGAATTATAACTCATCCAAAAGTTAAAAAATTGTTAATTGAAGCAGCTAAAGAAAAAGAAATACCATACCAGCTTGAAGTAAGTGAGGGTGGCACTACTGATGCAACTGCAATCCATTTAACTCGAGAAGGAATACCTACAGGTGTTTTATCAGTTCCAACAAGATATATTCACACCCCAGTTGAAGTGGTAAGTCTTGATGATATTGAAAACACTATAAAACTACTTGTATCTGTAATAGAAAAAGTTTAAAATTTATTTTATTCAATATCTCATTTTTTTTAAATAATAATTAAAATAAATCCTTTTAAGGATTTATAGAATTTTATTTTCTTCTGAGCTTGAAAGTATTTCAATTCCATTATTGTTTATTTCATAGGTTATAAACTGGGTAGGTGTTTTAGTACTTCTTATTTTTACAATATCCATTACTCGTTCTCTACGGCCAGTGTAAGGATTTTCACGCTTCATAAGTTTTATAGCACCGTAAACAGAGAATAATGCAAGTTCGTTAAATTCGTGGGATGTTGCACTATCTAATATTATAAGGGCCGTAATGTTTCTATGTTTTAATTCGTATACCAGTAGATCAAATCGATCTCTAAATTCATATGGTGTTAATTTAGCTGTGTAACTTCCAAGATTATCAATTACAACAACATCTGTGTCTTCAGGTATGTTCTGCAGGATTTTTGCAAAATTTCCTTTCATTGTGTCGATATCTATACTCATTTCAGCCTCAGTTACTCTTGCTCTGACTCCAGCTAGTTCTATGAAGCTTAAAATGCCGTTATCAAGAAATTCATCTAAATTCCAGTTAAAAGAATTACCCTGTTCTTTAAGATCGCCGGCATCTTCTTCAGTAGTTATGTATATAGTTTTAAGTCCTTCAATACAGCTATTTTTTGCAAAATGAAGTCCAAAAATAGTTTTACCAGAACCTGCATCTCCCGTAACGAGCATGGTTCTACCTGCGGGAAATCCATCCGTTATTTCATCGAATACAGATATACCAGTTTTTATTCTTTCCAATCTCCCATCTCCTTTAGCTTATTATGCAATGAATTTAACCATATATAATGATTTGATGTTAAATTAATCTTGTTCTTGGGATAAGATAAACTGAAAGCCACAATTGGAGGCGCCATCAGCTTTACAAGTCATCTGTTCAACATGTCCTTTAATACCAGTCCATGTAAAGCTGCGTATAACTATTACTCTACATATAAGGCAGAACATAGGACTATATTCAGCTGTTTGTTCCCATGGGCAATTTAAGAATGTAAGACCATTATATTCCCCACAAGATTGTTCTGCATCAATCCCAATATTTGATAAAAACCCTTTTATCCATTCT
Organism: Methanobacterium sp.; assembly: GCA_016222945.1. Lineage (NCBI taxonomy): Archaea > Methanobacteriati > Methanobacteriota > Methanobacteria > Methanobacteriales > Methanobacteriaceae > Methanobacterium > Methanobacterium sp. Next base: position 343,544 of record JACRPY010000004.1, read on the forward strand.
ATATAACAGTTAAAAGTATTGTCCATATTCCTTTCTTTTCCATTAAAGCATTTTTCTATGCTTTCAAGGAATCTTGGCTTCATATTTGTCTCAAAACGGTCCGCAAAGCTTTTTGCAATAGTATTCCTAATTTGGGGAGGAATATTGGATGCAAATACAGGCATTGCACTTAAAAGAAATCCAAAAAGTTCACTTCTGGCTTTTTCCTTTAATAACTGTTCTTTTTCTTTATCAGCAATCCTACGGGGAGTAATATCCTGAAATACCAACACAGCACCATTGGTATTATTGTTATTATCTATTATTGGCGCATTTGTATCGTTGATAGGTACAGTTTTACCATATTTAGTAATTAGGAGTGTGTGACTATTCATATGTGTTATTGAACCTTTTTGAACCACTTCTCTTACAGGGCTATCAATTGGCTCTCCTGTTTTCTCGTTTACTAATTTAAAAACATTAGCCAATGGTTTTCCCAGAGCTTCATTTTCTTGCCATCCTGTAATTTTTCGAGCTACAGGATTCATAAAAGTGACATTTCCTTCTTTATTAGTGGTTATTACGGCATCACCAATACTTTCAAGAGTTGTAGAAAGCCATTTTTCGTTTTCTTTTAGTTTGCTTTCCATTTCATGCTTGTAAAGTGCGACTTCAATTGCACTGTGCAATTCCCTATCTTCAAAAGGTTTAATAATATAACCAAAAGGCCCAGTAATTTTAGCTCTCTTCAAAGTTTTTTCATCAGAATAAGCAGTTAAATATACAACAGGAATATCAAGAGTATCATTTATTTGTTGGGCAGCCTCAATACCATCCATATCGCCCCGTAAAACGATATCCATTAAAACTAAGTCCGGTTTGGTTTCTGCAGCTTTTTCTACTGCTTCTTCTCCAGAGGATATTATTGCAGGTACAATGTAATCCATTCCTTCTAGCCTATGTTTAATGTCCATGGCTACTATGCTTTCATCCTCTACAACAAGAATTTTAACAGATGACATACTGTTTAGTACTATTATTATTTTATATATATTAATATTATCTTTTATATGACAAAATAAAGTCAATTTTTTTATTATTTAATAATTTAACCATTTTTATCAATACTATTTTTATGGAGATATTTATGAATTTCTGTAGCTAAATGGGAGCTAATACCATTAACACTTCTAATTTCATCAATACTAGCATTTTTAATTTGTTCAATATCTCCGAAATGTTTAAGTAATAGTAATTTTCTTTTTTCCCCAATTCCTTTGATTTCATCAAGTAATGAATATTTAATTTCTTTAGATCTAAGTTTTTTATGATATGAAACTGCAAATCTGTGGGCTTCATCTCTTATTCTCTGTAGAAGATGTAATGCTGCTGAATTACGAGGTAGAATTAATGGAGTCGATATTTCAGGAACAAAAATATGTTCAAATTCTTTAGCAAGCCCTATAATTGGAATATCATCTATTTTAAATGATTTTAAAACATCTAAAGCAACATTTAACTGACCTTTTCCTCCATCTACAAGAATAAGATCAGGTTTTTTATCATCATTTTCAGAAAATAATTTGATGTATCTTCTGTTTAAAACATTTTTCATCATTGCATAATCATTAGGGCCATCCATATCTATCTTAAATTTTCTATATTTGCTTTTTTTAGGGAATCCTTCTTCAAAAACAACCATTGACCCTACAGAAAGCTTTCCACTAATATTAGAAATATCAAAAGCTTCAATTTTATGAGGTATTTTTTTTAAATTAAGGTATTTTTTAAGGTCAAAAAGCGCATTCTTGACTTCACTTTGGTGATTTTTAATTATTTCTGCATTTTTAGTTACCATTTGAACTAATCGGCTTTCAGCATTGTTTTGGGGTGTTCTAAGAATTACTTCATTTCCTCTACTTTCAGATAACCATTCTGCAATTAAATCAACATCATCAACTTTATACTGAATAATAATTTCAGAAGGAGGATTTCGTGGGCTCATATAATATTGTTTTAGGAATGCGGCAAGAATTTTATGAGGTAAAGTGTCTTCAGCACCACTCATTAAAAAATCATCTTTTCCAATAATTTTACCATCCCTTATAGAAAATACGACAACACATGCAATTTTTTCATCATAAGCGCATGTAATAACATCTTGTTCAAGCCCTCTATCAAATTCTATTTTTTGTTTTTCAAGAATATTATCTACAGATAATATTTGATCCCTTAAAACCGCAGCTTTTTCAAATTCCTGATTATTAGCTGCTTCTATCATCATTTCATTAAGCATTTCAATGATTTGGTCATATTTACCTTCAAAAAATAAATTAATTTTTTCTACAATTTCATTATAAGCTTGGGCGCTGATTTTACCACTGCATGGTGCACTACAAAGATTTATTTGGTAATTAAGGCAAGGTCCATTCATTTTTTTGCATTCTCTTATTTTAAACAGTGCTTTAATTGATTTAACTATGCTTCTAACAGATCCTGTATCTGTAAATGGACCATAGTAATATGATTTATCATTGTTAACAGTTCTTGTTATTAAAACCCTAGGAAAAGTTTCATTGGTTATTTTAATGTAAGGATACCTTTTATCGTCCTTTAATCTGATGTTATATTTGGGTTTATGTTTTTTAATAAGATTAGACTCTAAAATGAGAGCTTCCTTTTCAGTATCAGTTATTATATATTCTAAATTATGAAAATGGCTCATTAGAATTCTTGTTTTTAAAGGCTGTTTGCTTAAACTAAAGTAGGATTTAACTCTTTTAATCAATGATTTGGCTTTCCCTACATAGAGAATATCATCGTCAATATTTCTCATTATGTATACGCCAGGTTTATCTGGTAAATTATCTGGATTAGTACAACGATTAGGCATTTAATTGTCCCTGTAAATTTACTGTTTGTTTTTGATGTCTATTTAATAAATTAAATTCAAAAATGAATTAAAATTAATAAATGAATTATGAATATAAATATTTTACATTAAAGAATATTTTCTCTAATTTGAGGATATGCGACTTCAGGTTTTTTAATAACGAATGATTTTTCTAAATCATCGTGCATTTTCACTGCTATATCAATTGGGATACCTATTGCCATGTATTCTGGAGGAAACCATATATTCCCTGTTGGATCGACAGGACCTATAAAAGATGTTCCTTTTGGAGTTTTTTCGGCCATTCTTGCTGGATATGTTACAAATGTAGCACAAGCAGGACCCATAGGCATACTGATAGCATTAAATGGATTGGTTGTTCTAAAATGTATAAGACTTGCTAAATTTCTTATTTGCTCTCCTTTACCAAAGCATAATATGGATTTTACATCTACATCTTCTTCTATTTCATTATATCTTTGTATAATTACATATTTTCCTGGAGAAGTTATTTTACCAATGGATTCAAGGAATTCATCCACAATTGGAGGACTTGCTTTTAAATATTCTGCTTCTCCGCCTCTAAACTTTTTGTTTCCAGTAGATACAAAATATCTAATGAATTCCAGGGGTTTTGTAAATCCAAAATATGTCATTGAACCTGGGCAGCATCCTCTAAGTGTATCTTTTCCCATATATAAAGCAGGCGTTTTTTCATTTACTGCAGCGTTGAATATGGACTTTGCAACGCATGAATCAAAAGAACACATAGGTTCAGCTCCATCAGGGATGGTTTCTATACCATATACTGCTAAAGGATTTGTTTTTAATTTTCCAGCTTTTTTTAGGCTTTCTCCAATATCTTTTATTGACACATTTGAAATTTTTATCACCTCAAAAACTTTGTTTTTGGGTTCAGGAAATTCTGTGAATTTCCTTCAACCTGCTTCGTCATACCACTATTTATTTATAATATATCTACCAATATATCTTAAGTTATTTTCTTAAAGAAATTTGAATAAAATGTAAACTGATTAATATTAATATATATTTAGATTACTTTTCAAATGCTCTTACTTAAAACCTATTATTGATTAAAACAATTTTAACTTAGATATAGGTTAGATGAGTATATTTTGAAAAATGCCTTTTTTTAAAGAGGATATAAAAATGACAGGATTTAAGTTAGTTTCAAATTATAAGCCATTAGGGGACCAACCAAAAGCAATAAATTCTATTGTAAATGGACTAAATCAAAATTTAAAGCATCAGACATTGCTGGGCATAACTGGGTCTGGAAAAACATTTACTATGGCTAATGTAATCAATAAGGTGCAAAAGCCAACATTAATCATTTCCCATAATAAGACATTAGCTGCCCAGCTTTACGAAGAATTCAAAGAATTTTTCCCTGAAAATGCAGTAGAATACTTTGTAAGTTATTATGATTATTACCAGCCAGAAGCATATATTCCTCATTCAGATACGTATATTGACAAAGAGGCGAGTATTAATGAGGAAATAGACCAGATGAGGCACTCAGCAACTCAATCTCTACTTTCAAGAGATGATGTAATAGTTGTTTCAAGCGTATCCTGTATATATGGAATTGGATCTCCAGAAGATTACGGAGATCATCTTTTACATATAAAAATAGGCGAAACACATGAAAGAGAAGAAATATTATCCAAATTAATACATATCCAATATGAAAGAAATGATATAAAATTTACTCGGGGAAAATTCAGAGTAAGAGGAGATGTAATAGAGATATTTCCAGTTCACGGAGCATTACCTGTGAGAATAGAACTTTTTGGAGATGAAATAGATAAAATATCATATATAGATCATTTAAAAGGAGAAACAGTTAAAAAAATTGACCGTATAACCATATTTCCAGCAAAGCATTTTGTAATATCTAACCATAGAATGAATAAAGCATTAAAAGGTATTGAAGAAGAATTAGAAGATAGACTTGTTATTTTACGTGCGCAAAACAAATTAGTTGAAGCACAGCGTCTTGAGCAAAGAACACGATTTGATATGGAAATGCTTGAAGAAATGGGATACTGTCCAGGAGTAGAAAACTATTCTCTTTATTTAAGTGGTAGGAAATGGGGAAGCATACCCCACACACTAATAAATTATTTCCCAGATGATTTTATTACAATTATAGATGAATCACACGTTACAGTTCCCCAAATTGGAGGAATGTACGCTGGAGACCGTGCACGTAAAAATTCTCTTGTAGATTATGGATTCAGACTTCCATCAGCTCGAGAAAATCGTCCCCTTAATTTTGAAGAATTTGAAAGCCTAATGAATCAAGTAATATACGTATCTGCAACACCGGCCCAATATGAACTTAAAAAAAGCCAAAATCTTGTAGAGCAAATTATAAGACCAACAGGGCTTATTGATCCAGAAGTAATAGTTAAACCAGTTAAAGGACAAGTAGATCATCTTTTAGGTGAAGTACAAAGGAAAATTAAACAGAATCATAGAATTCTGGTTACTACATTAACCAAAAAGATGGCAGAAGATCTAACAGATTACTATGCTAAAATTGGGATTAAAGTAAGGTATCTCCACTCTGAAATAAGTACATTAGAACGTATTGAGATAATCGATGATTTAAGGCGTGGTGAATTTGACTGTCTTGTAGGTGTAAACCTTTTAAGGGAAGGATTAGACCTTCCAGAGGTTTCTTTAATTGGAATTCTTGATGCAGATAAAGAAGGGTTTCTCAGGTCTGAAACGTCACTTATTCAGACAATAGGAAGGGCAGCAAGAAATGTAGAAGGGCAAGTAATTTTATATGCTGATGAAATCACAAAATCAGTGGAATCAGCTGTTAATATAACAAATGAGAGAAGAAAAGTACAGATGGAATATAATAAACAGCATAATATTACACCTAAAACTGTGGTAAGGTCTATTAAGGAAAAAGAAAAAAGTGAAAAGAAATTATTAGAAAATATTGAAAACATTCCTAAAGATGAAATAGGACTTTTAATTAAAGATTTAAGGTATGAAATGAAAAAAGCAGCAGAAAAGCTTGATTTTGAAGAAGCTGCAAAAATAAGGGATCAAATCAACACTTTAAAAGGGGTTTCCAGTCAATGAATACCAAAAAGGATAATATAGTTATAAAAGGTGCAAAAGAGCATAATCTTAAAAATGTGGACATTACCATTCCTCGAGACAAGTTTATAGTCATTACAGGTATCAGTGGATCTGGTAAATCATCACTTGCATTTGACACCATTTATGCTGAAGGACAACGAAGATATGTTGAATCCCTTTCAGCATATGCAAGACAGTTTTTAGGGCAAATGAAAAAACCTGAAGTGGATTATATTGAAGGATTATCACCTGCAATCTCTATTGACCAAAAAACAACAAGATTAAATCCTCGATCAACCGTAGGAACAGTAACAGAAATATATGATTATTTAAGACTTTTTTATGCGAGGGTAGGTGTTCCACATTGTTATAATTGTGGGAAACCTATATCACAGCAAACATCTGGCCAAATAACAGATGCAATCTATAAAGAGGAAGAAGAAACTAAAATACAAGTCTTAGCTCCTGTTGTTAAAGACAGGAAAGGAGAGCATCATAAAGTATTTGAAGACCTCAAGAAAAAAGGTTTTGTAAGAGTAAGGGTAGATGGGGAAGTATTTAGTCTTGATGATGAGATTACACTTGATAAAAACAGGAAACATACAGTTGAAGTCGTTATAGATAGGTTAGTCATAAGATATGATGAAGACTTTAAAAGGAGACTTGCAGATTCAGTGGAAACGGCTCTTGAACTAGGAGAAGGTTTAATTGTAATTTTATATCAAAAAGAAGATGAATTAGAAGAAAAGGTTTTCAGCGAACACTTTGCATGTACAGATTGTGATATTAATTTTGAAGAAATAAGTCCTCGAACATTCTCATTCAACAGTCCCCATGGGGCTTGTCCAGAGTGTAATGGTCTTGGAAATAAAATGGAAATGGATACAGACCTTGTAGTCCCAAATAAATCTCTTACATTAAATGAAGGAGCAATTCTTCCATGGAGTAAATCCCAAAATAAAGAGAATTATTATCATCAAATGCTAAAAGCTATTGCAGACCATTATGGGTTCAGTATGGATGTTCCATTTGAAGATCTAATGGAAAACTATCAAAACATAATCCTTTATGGGTCTTCAGATAGAATAGACTTTAAATTCAGCAGAAAAAATAGAATGCACCATGTAAAAAGGAAATTTGAAGGCGTAATAAGTAGAATGGAACGTCTTTTCATGGACACCAAATCAAATTACATGAGAGGTTATATAGGACAATTCATGAGCGATAGAAAATGTCCAGCGTGTAAAGGGACAAGATTACGTCCAGAAAGTAGATCAGTTACTTTAGGTGGTAAATCCATATCTCAAGTGGCCGAAATGCCCATAAAAGAATCAAAAAAGTTTTTTGAAGAACTTGAACTTACTGAAATAGAATTATTTATAGCTAAAGAAATACTTAAAGAAATTAATGAACGTTTAAAGTTTTTAGCGAATGTAGGTCTTGATTATATAACTTTAGATAGATCATCTGGAACTCTTTCTGGAGGAGAAGCTCAAAGAATACGTCTTGCAACCCAAATAGGTTCAGGACTTGTAGGAGTATTATATATACTTGACGAGCCAAGCATAGGATTACATCAAAGAGATAATGCTAAACTCATAGAAACCCTAAAAAAGCTTCGTGACATTGGAAACACTCTTATAATTGTAGAACATGATGAAGAAACCATTCTTTCTGCGGATCATGTTATAGACATAGGGCCAGGGGCAGGTGAACATGGAGGAAGAGTTATAGCTGAAGGAACACCTCTTCAAATAATAGAAAACTCTGATTCTATTACAGGTAAATATTTATCAAAAAAAGAAGCTATAGAAATTCCAGAAGAACGTATAGCTCCTAATGGAAAATTTATAACAATAAAAGGTGCAAGACAAAATAATTTGAAAAATATAGATGTAAAAATTCCTATGGGAGTTTTCACATGTGTTACAGGAGTTTCAGGTTCTGGAAAAAGTACATTGATCAATGAAGTCCTATATAAAGGTCTTTATGGAGAATTTAACCGAAAACATGTAAATGCAGGAAAACATGATGAAATTTTAGGGACTGAAAATATAGATAAAGTCATTATAATCGATCAATCTCCAATAGGACGTACACCACGCTCTAACCCTGCAACATACACTGGAGTATTTACATACATACGAGAAATTTTCGCAGAAACAATAGCAGCTAAAAAAAGAGGTTATAAACCAGGTAGATTCAGTTTTAATGTTAAAGGCGGTAGATGTGATGCTTGTAGTGGTGATGGAATAATAAAAATTGAAATGCACTTTTTAGCAAATGTATATGTTCCATGTGAACTGTGTAAAGGAAAAAGATACAACAGAGAAACATTGGATGTTCGCTACAAAGGTAAAAACATCGCTGATGTGCTGGATATGACAGTTGAAGAAGCACTTCACTTCTTTAGAAATATTCCACGTATTCAAAGAAAACTAAAAACACTGGACGATGTTGGATTGAGCTATATTAAACTTGGCCAGTCAGCCACAACACTTTCAGGAGGAGAGGCTCAGCGAATAAAACTTTCTAAGGAATTAAGTCGTCAAAGCACGGGTAAAACATTGTATATACTTGATGAACCCACAACAGGACTTCATTTTGCAGATATTAAAAAACTTCTTAAAGTTCTTGGAAGATTACGTGATTCTGGAAACACTGTGCTTGTAATAGAGCATAATTTAGATGTTATCAAGACTGCAGACTATATTTTGGACATGGGACCTGAAGGAGGAGATGATGGGGGACTTGTTATTGCAGAAGGAACTCCTGAAGAGGTTGTACTAACTAATAGTTACACAGGACAGTTTTTAAAGGATGTTTTAGAAAATAAGCAACTGTTTCCTATTGAAATAGGTGAGGATAACGTTATAGAAGAAACTTCTTCCAATAATAAGTAAATTTAATTAAATAAGTTAAAATTATGTCTAATTTCACTTTTAAAACTATTAGATCTACTTTTAATTTGTTTATATTTCCATATGGAGTTTAATTTATATTTAAATAATTAATATATTTATTTGAAGTTATTAAGGACATATAAAATGATTTAATAATTTTAAATTTGGGCAAAACTAGCTAAATTTACTTCGTTTAACCATGATATAACGAAGTTATTGGTTTGGGCAATATAATTAAATCCAAAAAGTGAAAATATAATACACAATATAATAAAATATTGATAGATACAAAAATTAGAGGAAATGTACACATGGAATATGAAAATGCCATAAAACTAAAAGAAAAACTCTTAAAAAATCATCAAGAAATGGCTCTTGAAGATATTATAACTGGAAAAGAGATAAATACAGAAAAGGGGACATGTTACAGTATAGAAAATAAATCTAAATTAAAGTTAAATAAAATTGATTCAAGACTTGCAAAAGAAAGAATATTATCTGATTTAAAATTATTAAATGGAATAGGATGTTCAAAGGAAGAAAAATTGAAGGAAAAAGGATATAATACTATTGAAGATTTAAAAGATCACGATGGACTTAACAATGATGCTTTAGAATTTTTAAAAATATTTGAAGATAACCCTAATTGCAATATGACTAATTTAATTTCACGTTGGTATTCAAAATCACATCCACTTGTCTTATTTTCATCAAGTTTTTGGAATGATGAAGATTTCATATTTTTAGATATAGAAACTTTGGGACTTAGTAATAAACCTATAATTCTTTTAGGAGTTGCAAAAGTTTCAGGCAGCGAAATAACGGTTAATCAGTATCTTTCTCGAAGTTTAAATGAAGAAGATGCAGTTATAGATGCATTTTTATCTGGGGTTGAATCTGAAAGTGTTTTTGTTACATTTAACGGGCAAACATTTGATTTACCGTTTATTTTAAATAGAATGAGGCATTTTAATATTAAAAAAGAGATTAATAATCCTCATTTTGATATGCTTCATTTTTCAAGACGTGAATGGAGCAGTAAGTTACCTAATTGTAAATTAACAACTTTAGAGAAACATCTGTTTAATATTGGGCGTGATGACGATGTTCCAAGCGCTTTAGTGCCTGAATTTTATCAAACTTACCTTAAAACAGGAAATATTGGCCCTTTAGTTCCTATAGTTGAGCACAATGAGCAGGATATAATTACTTTAGCTATGCTATTTTCAAAATTACATGAAAATTATGCAAATAACTATTAAAAAAATAAGGAGAGATAAGAATGCCTGTAATAACTATAGATGGACCTAAACTAACAAAAGAACAGAAATCCAAGCTTGTAAAAACCTTTTCTGAAGCTGCAAGTGAAATAATGGAACTTCCAGTAGAAACAATGATAACAATTATTAGAGAAGTTGAATCAGAAAATGTAGGAACAGGAAATATTCTTTTATGCGACTGATAATAACGAACATTTTTAACTTTTTAGTTAATAAAAACCTTATTATGTCCTATTATTAAACAAAGTATTCATAATTCTAATTATTTGCAAATAGAGTGATATTGAATGAGCGAAATGATGCTAAATCAATATAAGAAGCTTACTAATGAACATTATAAAATTTTAGGGCTTAGCTGGGCTGGCTGGGTATTCGATTTTTATGATCTTATATTATTCACTTTTTTAATAATTCCCATAGGCCTAGAACTACATTTATCAAATGTTATGCTGTCATATGCTATAGGAGTTTCCCTTGCAGCAACTGCAGTTGGAGGAGTTATTTTTGGAGTTTTATCTGACAGATATGGTAGAAAAACAGCACTTCAGTGGACGATAATTCTTTATAGTGCAGGAACATTGTTATGTGGATTTGCTACAAGCTTAGAAACATTAATTTTATTTAGAATTATCACAGGACTAGGTGTAGGTGGGGAATGGGCTACAGGCCAGACCTATATTGGAGAAACATTTCCAGCAAAACTAAGGGGTAGGTATGGATCATTTATGCAAACAGGCGCCCCAATAGGAATTATACTAGCATCAGTAGTTGGTGGATTCCTTGCACCAACCATTGGATGGAGAGAAAGTTTTATTATATCTGTTTTACCGGCTATAATGGTGATATTCATTCGGAAAAAACTTCCAGAGTCTGATGTATGGCTTAAAAGAAGTAAAAGTAATATTAAACATGAATTTAGTAGTTTTAGTAGTTTAAAAACAGTAATAAGTAAAAGTAAGTTTATGCTGTTATTTTCTAAAGAATATAGAAAAACATTTTTATTGGCCCTTATCCTGGCTGTTTTTGGAATGTCTGCTTACTGGTTTACATATTCTTGGATGCCAGATTATCTACACAATGAAAAACACTTTTCACTGGTCAAATCTGCTTTATGGGTTATTGTAACTCAAGTAGGAGGATTTATTGGTTATTTATCCTTTGGATTTGTGGCTGACTGGATTGGAAGACGGCCAGCATACATGATTTATTCTTCATTAATGGCATTAGGGCTTGTAATGATAACTGTACTTTGGGACAGTGTTGTAATATATCCTGCAGTGATTTTAAGCTTCATGTTCCTTGTTGGATTTGGAACAGGAATATTTGGAGGATATGGACCATTATTTTCAGAATTATTCCCCACAAAAATAAGAAACACCGCAACAGGGGCTGCATTTAACCTTGCAAGAGGAGTACAATTTTTTACACCAATTATAATTGCTTTGATAGCTACTAAATATTCTCTAGGAGTAGGAATATTTCTTGCAGCAATATTTGCATTACTAACTGGAATATGGGTCTGGACATTACCTGAAACTAAGGGTAGACAATTGGAAGATTTAGAAAAACCTATAAAATGAAAGTAAAAAAATAATAGATAAAAATATATAAATAAGTAACAAAATAATAAATATTAATTTTTTCATATATCTGTTTTTATTTTGAATTTAATTTTTGGGTGGTATCTTTCATTTTAATCAGTATTATGCAAAATTCAAAGAAATGATGGAATTTACATTAAGTGATATACCCTTAAACATGTAAATAACTGCATTTTTCATCATTTATTTTAAAACATAAAAATTATGATATAGAATCCCTAATTTTAAACTTTAAATCAGAAAAATATAAAACATATTGCCACATATAAAAAACCGTGGAAGAATACTACTTAATTTGCATCAAATGCAATGGATATTATAAACTTGAAGAATGGGAATCTCCAGAAGATTTTGTTAGTTGTAATTGTGGTGGAGATTTAGTATTAGTTAATGACATATATGAATATATAGATGAATATGATGAAAACGATTATGAATATTATTATGAAGAAACAAAAGGAAAAAGAATAAGTAAAAAGATGATATTATTATTTCTATTCTTTATCTTAATTCCAATTGCATTTATCATAAATTTCACTGATTTAAATTTCTTATTTCCAGACAATTCAGTAATTCAAGGCCATCCAATTTTGGGTTCAGATAAGAGAGGATATGTAACTAAACAAGTATATCCTACTTCTAATGCTTTTAACTCTAAATCCAAGACAATAGCCATAATTACAGGAATACATCCTCGAGAAAAATTATCTAAAACAGTAATAAGTGATTTAATTAAAAAATATCCATTATATTCAACTTATAAAATAGTTCATTACGATATAAAGGTTACAAATAATCCCGAAAATTATAAAATAGGTAGAAACAACGGAGAAAATCTTGCAGCAGATTATATACTTCCAGATGTATTAAAATCTGATGATGATCTTGTAATTATTTGTCATGATCATGAGCCAGGTTATGGGGAAGGATTTTATATAGCAACTCCTGGAATGGATGAAGGGTCAGTAAAACTTGCAGAAACAGTAAAAAAATCATTACTTGGATTTAATTATTATAAAGCAGATAGTACAAATGAACATACAACCTCTGCAATGAGAGTATCCAAGCCTTTATCATCTGCAGGATACAAAACTTTTGTATATGAAATACCAGAATGGATTACTTATACTGAAGCTTATGGTAACTCTTACAGTCTGATTGAAAAATGTTTTACATTCATTAATTAATATTTATGCAATATTTTAAAATTTTTGATTAATAAAATAGCACAGGTCTAAAAATAAAAAAAATGTTTACTTATAACTTATAAGTAATTATTAATGACATATAAACACAAATAAAATATATTATATCTATAATCCTTTCTCTTGTCTGATATTTTTGCCTTTATCTATCATTTTGGTTAAATAGTCAGTTACAAAGTTAAATAAGGTTCCTTCTCGGTCATTTTGGGCTAAAAAGATTATTATACTGGCCATTTCCTTAGTATATTGAAATACATTTTTAAAGTCATCATCCTCTCTAAGACCAATAATATATTCATCAACTATTGATTCTGTACCCTTTAATTTTTTTAATTCATTGGATCTAGATTCTAAATTTTTCATATCAGTATTTCCTTCTTTTGAGTTGACCATAGATTCTACCTCACATCTTTTTAATAAAAATATTCCATAAATTTTCACTTTATATATTTATTTTGTATTTTATACTAATTAAATATTTTAATACGTGCTTTTAAATCCATAATAGCTTAAATAGGTTATAACCAATGATTAAATATTCCAGTAGATTAAATAAATTCATAAAAAATACTAGTAATTTTCTACAGAGGAATATTTCAATTCAGGAGAATAAAATGAAGACCAATTTTAAATTGGCTGTTTGTCAAATGAAAGTTGAAGAAGATAAAAAGCAAAATATAACTAAAGCTTTAGAAATGATTAAAAAATCAGCAAAAAATAAATCAGATATGGTAATATTACCTGAAATGTTTAACTGCCCCTATGATAACAGTAAGTTTGCAGAATATGCAGAAACTAAAGATAATAGCAATACTCTTAATGCTATTTCCAATGCAGCAAAAAAATATGGAGTATATATAATAGCAGGCTCCATTCCTGAGCTAAATAATGAAAAAATCTATAATTCAAGCTTTACATTTGATAAAAATGGTGAAATAATTGGAATTTATAGAAAAATACATCTTTTTGATATTGATATTCCTAATAAAATAACATTCAAAGAATCAGATGTCTTAACAGCAGGCAACAAGATAACAGTGATTAAAACTGATTTTTGTAAAATTGGTATAGGAATATGTTATGATATACGTTTCCCCGAAATTTTAAGGTTAATGACATTAAAAGGAGCTGAATTAATAGTAATTCCAGGGGCATTTAACATGATTACTGGTCCTGCACACTGGGAAACCCTAATTCGCTCACGGGCAATTGATAATCAAGTTTATGTAGTTGCAGCCTCGCCAGCACAAAACAAGAATCTATCATATGTAGGCTATGGAAATTCAATGATTGTAGAGCCATGGGGCAATATTTTAGCTAGAGCAAATTCAAAAGAAGAAATAATTTACTCAGAAATTGATTTATCTTATATTAATGAAATACGTGAGGAATTACCATTATTAAAAAATATTCGTAATGATATTTATGAAATACGAGAAAAATAATGTTTTTTTTTATTTAAATCTCCTTATAATGGTTAAAAGTTATATATGATGATTAATTATATTAATCTTAATGAAAGATGAAATTCCCCATTTATACTTTAAACTAAAAAAGTATGAACATAAATCTAAAAGTAAGCTTGATGGTAAAGAACATACCACGCGAAGGTATATGATTCCCATTAAAAAAGTTCAAATTGAAGGCACTGTTTTTGAAGACATAGAAGACATAGTTATTTTAGCTAAAGAAGATTTTGAAATGGAATTAGATGAATCTAAAGAACTAATTTCTACAGCTGAAAAATTTAAAACATATATTGAATCTAAAAATCAAGAAATTTCAAGTTTAAATGATTTAATCAATGAAAAAGATAATGAATTTGAAGATTTTAAACATTTAAACGAATTAAAAGTTAAAGAACTTCAATTAGACCTTGAAAAAATTAGTGAAGAACATAAAAATATAAAATTAATGTTAAATTCAAAAATAGAAGGATATGAAAATGTTGAAAAGCAGTATAAAGATTTAAAATTACATAATAAGAAACTTGAAAAAGAAATTAAAAGATTAAATGATTTAAGAACATTAGAAAGAGAATCATTCAAAATTAAACTCAATGAAACTGTATTAACTCAAGATGATTATAAAGAACTAAAAAGAAGTCATGAGTTACTGTGGGATGTTGTTCGTGAAAAAGACAAGATTATTAATGATTTAGAAAAGAAAGGTATTGTTAATAATTTAATGAAAAAAATAAGAAATGATTAGTAATCATTATTAGATGTGTCTATAAACTTTAAAATTAAATTAGTGATGAATCATTTATTTATTTTCTTTAAAGCTTTGTTTGCAACTTTTTTTAAATCTTTATCTCCTGTAGCTGCTCGTCTAGCCTTTTTTATTGGATCTATAGCTCTTTCATCACCAATATCTCCAAGAGCTTTAAGTGTTGCCATTTTAACACCCCAATCTTCATCATTTAATTTTTCAATCAAGGGATCAATTGCTTTTTTATCACCTATTTCACCTAATGCTTTTGCTGCGAATTTACGAACTCCAAATTCTTTATCATTTAAAACTTCTATTAATGTGTCCACAACACTACTGTCACCAATTTCTTTAAGGGCTAAAGTTACGTATTTTTTAATATTTCCTTTTTTATCACTCCTTAAAGCTTTAATAAGCGGGCTGATTGCAGGTTTCCCAATTTTGCCCAGAGATTTAGCTGCTTGGAATCTTACTTCAGGATTTGTATCATTAAATGTTTTAATTAATGGTTCAATTCCATTTGGATCTCTGGATTCACCAATTTCTTCTGTAGCCTTTTTTCTAATTTCTATATCCTCATTTTCCAAATTTTTGATAAGATTATCCATTTCCTCATCTCCACATCTTTTAATAAAAATTTTATAATTATTAGTGTATCTTCTTCTATTAATTCTTCAATCTATATTTTAAGAAATTATAGTTTATAAATATACCTACAAAATCATTTTAATCATTATATCTTTATATAAGCTTATTAAAAAGTGTATATAAAAGATTCTACAGAGTAAAAAAAGTTGAAATTTTTAATTAAATAAGATATTTTATTTAAAATTTAATGGAAAACAATTTAAGTATTAAATGAGTTCATATATTTATTCTAAAAAAATATAGCGATAATATGAAAAACAACGAAATCTTTGGCGCGAAAATTATAGACACTGCTCTTCAAATCAATGATTATTTGATTATCTCTGACATTCATTTAGGTTATGAGCAATCATTAAACGCAGAAGGAATCATGGTTCCCAGATTTCAGTATAAAAAGATAATAAAAAGACTTAAAGAAATAAAAAATGTTTCAAATGCTACAAAAATCATTATAAACGGTGATTTAAAACATGAATTTGGTAAAATAAGTAAACAAGAATGGAATGAAGTAATAGATTTTACTTCATTTCTTAAAAAAAATTTTGATGAAATATTGCTAATTAAAGGTAATCATGATAATTTTACGAAGTTTATAGCTAAAAAAAGTCAATTAGAAGTCTACGAAAAGTACTCTGTAGAAAATTATCTTATAATTCATGGAGATAAAATTCCTAAAGGTTATAATAAAATTAAAGAAGAAACAATTATAATAGGTCATGAACACCCTAGTATTAGCATTAGAAATGTAGAACGCGTTGAAAAGATTAAATGCTTCTTAAAAGGGAAATTAAATGGTAAAAATTTGATTGTTATGCCGTCTTTTAATTTTATAACTGAAGGGTCAGATGTAATGCATGAAAAAACTATTTCTCCATTTTTAGATGCTGATAGTCTTGAAGATTTTGAAGTAATTGCTGTTGAATATTTTGAAATATTATATTTTGGAAAAATAAAGGATTTAATTAAAATTAAAGATAAATTCATCTAAATTATTTAATTTAAAAGAAAAATAAGGATAAAAATGATAGAAAGGCAAGAAAAACTTTATGATGATAATGAAATTTATAAATTGTTACATCCGTGGGTTAAAAAATGGTTTAAATGTAACTTTGAAAGTTTTACTGAATCTCAAAAATATGCAATAATGGACATTCATAAAGGAAACAATATACTTATTTCATCCCCTACAGGATCTGGAAAAACATTAACAGCTTTTCTTTCAATTATAAGCCAGTTGGCAATGCTTTCAGATATGGGAAAATTGGAAGATAAGGTCTACTGCATTTATATTTCACCCCTAAAAGCTCTTGATAATGATATTGAAAAGAACCTTGAACATCCATTATCTGAAATTGAAAAAATTGCTGGAAAAAATCTTGGAATTAGAAAGGCAGTTCGAACTGGTGATACTAGTCAGTATGAACGGACAAAAATGCTTAAAAAACCTCCACATATTTTGATTACTACTCCTGAAACATTATCTATACTTCTTTGTGCACCTAAATTTAGGGAAAAATTAAAGGATGTTGGATATGTTATAATTGATGAAATCCATTCTCTTGCCGACAATAAAAGAGGAGTTCATCTAAGCTTAAGTTTAGAAAGATTAAAAAACTTAGCTGGGAATTTCACCAGAATAGGATTAAGTGCAACTGTTTCACCCCTTGAAAAGGTAGCTAAATATCTTGTTGGTTATGAATATAGTGAAGTAAGAAGTTGTAAAATAGTTGAAGTAAATTATTTAAAACAGCGTGATATAAAAGTTTTATGTCCTGTTGAGGATATTATAAGTTCTGATCCTGATGAAATGAATAAAAATACATATACTCTTTTAAATGAACTTATACAGACACATAAAACAACTTTAATTTTTACTAATACACGTAGTGGTACTGAAAGTGTTGTATTTAACCTAAAAAAAAGATTTAAAGATATGTATGATGATGAAAATATAATGGCACATCATTCTTCTCTTTCTAAGGAATTACGTCTTGAAACTGAGGATAAACTTAAAGATGGACAATTAAAAGTTGTTGTTTCATCAACTTCTCTTGAACTTGGAATAGATATAGGTTATATTGATTTAGTTATACTTTTAAGTTCTCCTAAATCAGTTTCAAGGGCATTACAGCGTATAGGGCGAAGCGGACATAAATTACATGAAAAATCTAAGGGAAGAATTATTGTTGTAGACCGAGATGATCTTGTTGAATGCTCTTTAATCTTAAAAAACGCTATTGAGGGCAAAATAGACGAAATAAATATTCCAGAAAACTGTTTAGATGTTTTATCCCAGCAAATCTATGGAATGGCTATTGAAACTAAATGGGATATTGATATGGCATATGATTTAATTAAAAAGAGTTATTGTTATAGAAATTTATCAATTAATGATTACCTAAGTGTATTAAGTTATTTGGCAGGAGAATACACAGATCTAGAAGATAGATATGTTTATGCAAAAATTTGGGTAGATTACGAAACCAATATGTTTGGTAAACGGGGAAAACTGGCCAGAATGCTTTATTCGACAAATATTGGAACAATTCCAGACAGATCATCAGCCCGAGTTAAATGTGCGGGACAAGTTGTAGGGAATGTAGAAGAGGATTTTATGGAGAAGCTCCAAAAAGGAGATACTTTTGTTCTTGGAGGAAAAATCTACAGATTTAATTATGCACAGGGCATGACTATTAATGTTACACTGTCATCAGGCCCTCCAAGCATACCTTCATGGTTTTCTGAACAATTACCATTGTCTTTTGACCTTGCACTTGAAATTCAGAGATTTAGAGCAATTATGGAAGGAAAATTCCAAGCTATACGCAGCAAAGAAGAAATAATGGATTTTATCCAGGAGTTTCTCTATGTTGATTATAATGCTGCAAACTCTATTTATGAATATTTTAAAGAGCAATATCTATATGCAATTATTCCAAGCAATAAAAAAATTTTAATAGAATATTATACAGGATTTGGAAACAGAAAATTTGTTGTTTTTCACACATGCTTTGGAAGAAGAGTTAACGATGCATTATCACGCGCTGTAGCATATATCATAGCCAAAAAACATAAAAGAGATGTTATGATATCAATATCAGATAATGGATTTTATTTAAGCTCTGAAGGTAAAATTGGAGGTTTAGAATCATTTAACAATCTTAATTCAGATAATATTGAAGAAATTTTAATTAATGCTATTGAAAAAACTGAAACATTAGCTGGAAGGTTTAGGCATTGTGCTGGAAGAGCTTTAATGATTTTAAGACGTTATAAAGGAAAAGAAAAGAGTGTTTCCCGTCAACAGGTTAAAGGCAAAATACTTTTAAAGTTTGTTAGGGAACTTGATCAAGATTTTTCTATACTTAAAGAAGCAAGAAGGGAAGTAATAGAAGATTTTATGGATGTTAAAAACACTAAACGTGTTTTAAAAATGATAGAAAGTGGCCAAATTGAGATTAAACAAATAAATACTAATATACCTTCACCTTTTGCGTTTAATTTAGTTGCTCAATGTTATCTGGATGTTTTAAAGTATGAAGAGAGAATTGAGTTTATAAGGAGAATGCATCAAGCCATTATTAAAAAAATTGAAGATAAATAAGCTTATTTTATAAAAATAAGTGACAATTAAAAAATAATATAAAAAAATAGGTTATAATGAAAAATATTACTTTATTTATTTTTTTTTATTTTTATTGGGAAAAATAAATGTTAAAATCATCAGCATCCATTTCAATAAACCATTGACCATTTGAAGTCATGAAGGGGGTTCTTGTTAGTACAACAGGAAGCAATTCTGATTCTTCGCCATTACCAGTATCCATTTTTTCACAAATTACTTCTAAAGCATTAGCCATGAATTCTTTAGAGTCAAAACCTAATAATATATCTTTAACATCCATTTCCAGTTCTGTTGATGCGTCAGGATTTTTTGCAATCTCAACACTTTTTAAATTGTTAAAAGCTCTAACAGCTATTGATTTAAGTTCATTATCTGTCATAATAATCACCAAAATTTAATTCTATTTTCTAATAATATAACTTCTTTTATTTAAATAATTTTAAACTATTATATAAAATTAATTGTATTTAATATAATCAATAATAACATATCTATTTAATTGTTATCTTCATGATTTTTGAAAATATTATACTTAAATATCAAATTTTTACAAAACAGCAATAAATTAGTGGTTATATGTATATGTAACTAATTATTTTTCCTTAGTTTTACAATTTTTTTGAAATATTTTCTGTTTAAATTTTTTGTTAATTAAAATTTACATTTTTATGTTTTTTTTGGATATATTAATTTTTTTTATTTTCAATTTTATCCAATGAAAAAAATAAATATTCAAACTTAGATGATAAAAAAGAAGAGATTTTTAATTAGAAATAATTCCTAAAATATGTTATTTTACTTCGTTAAACATCACTATAACGAAGTTTGCATATATTTTCATTAAATTTTTATTTTTTATTTTTAAATCCATTATTTACTCTAAAAAGAATTCCCCTAAATATTGCAAGTATAAGCATTAGAGTACTTATGAAACGTTTCTTCATAGATTCCACCTTATACTATTTAGTATTACATTAAGATATTTATAACTTTCTTTTTGTATTCAACTATCCATTAAAAAAAGGCCACGTGATTCCTATTTTAGTCAATAAAAAAGAAGATAAATGAAGAAAAAATTATTTTTTTAAAACACTAAACATGTTTAGGATTTGTATACATTTACAT
The DNA here is from genome assembly GCA_016222945.1 of Methanobacterium sp. Lineage (NCBI taxonomy): Archaea > Methanobacteriati > Methanobacteriota > Methanobacteria > Methanobacteriales > Methanobacteriaceae > Methanobacterium > Methanobacterium sp. The sequence goes on from JACRPY010000004.1 coordinate 364,140, forward strand.
ATTTGCTGTAAATACTCTGGAAGAACTTAGATACAATTCCTTCACTTGTTAAGTCATTTTCATAAGTGTATTCTCCAATTACTGTTGCACTTAGATTCATTAATATTTTTGAAGTTTTAGAATTTGGATTTCTAGTAAAAATCGAGTTTCCAGATGCAGATGCCTTGTTAAGCTCAGGATCATCAGGTATAACTGAAATTACAGGTAGGTTAAGTATAACTTCAATTTCATCAGTTGTTAAAAATGCTTTATCAGTACGCATTTTGTTGATTACTACTCCCAGTATATCGATTCCCAGCTTTTCTGCAACTATTTTAGTCTTTAGGGCATCGCTTAATGAAGTAATTTCAGGGGTTGTAACAAGAATTAGTTCATTAGCAACTTCTAGGGCTGCTAGAGCATCTCTTTCTAATCCGCCAGGAGCATCTATTAAAAGAATGTCTATATCTTCAGTAAGTACCTCTAAAACTTCCTCAAGTCTTTCAAGTTTCATATCTTTTAAACCAAATAAAGAAAGTCCTGCAGGGACAATTCTTACACCACCCGGACCTTCATATATTGCATTATGTATAATATCTTTTCCTGCAAGTACTTCTTGTAAAGTTACAGGTTTATCTTCAAGACCAAGGATTAATTCTAAATTTGCCATAGCTATATCAAGATCTAGCACTATTACATCTTCTCCATGAACAGATAATGCTATTCCAAGGTTTGCTGCTATTGTTGTTTTTCCTACGCCGCCTTTTCCTGATGCTACAACTATTACTCTTGCCATTTTATCCACCTTAGTATCATAAAATTATATATAGTATAACATAGTCCTCACAATCATATATCAATCAAAAAAAATAATGTGAATAATATCACACAGAAATTCAAGATGGTAAGTGATAACCTAAAATTTTAATAATAAACTTAAATAAACAAAATTTGGAAATGATCTCATATTGTATGCAATGGTGGGCGTGATTTACTGATGGAAAAACATTATATGTTCATGAAAAAAGCAATTGAAGAAGCAAAAAAAGGTTTGAAAGAACAGGGAATTCCTATCGGAGCAATTTTAGTTAAAAATGACGAAATTATTGCTCGTGGACATAATAAATTATTACAGAAGAATTCTGTGATATTGCATGGAGAAATGGACTGTATAGAAAATGCTGGAAGGTTAAAAGGAGTAGATTATAAAGAATGCACACTTTACACTACTTTGTCTCCATGTGACATGTGTTCTGGACTCATTTTGCTATATAATATTCCAAAAGTAGTAATTGGAGAAAACAAAACATTAAAAGGACCAGAGGACTATTTAAGGGAAAATGGGGTTGAATTGATTAATTTGGATTTAGAGGAATGTAAAACATTGATGAATGATTATATTAGTGAAAATAGTGAAATTTGGGACTTAGAATTAGAAAAAATAAAATAAAAAGCAGTAACTTTTATAAAGCTTTCTTAGCTTATTTTAATATGTACAATCCCATAAATAATCAATAGAAACATTGGAGTTATTATGTTAAAACCACAATATTATGTAGTTAATGACTTTAAATTTGAATCTGGTGATGTTATATCTGAATTAAAAGTCGAATATGCCATATTTGGCAATAAACAAACTGATAATAAAGGAAATATTATAAACGGAGTACTTTATTTACATGGCTGGTCTGGAGATTATACTTCAATTAAACGTATTGAGGATATTATAGGTCCTGGGAAAGCTATTGACACAAATAAATTTTTTGTTATCTGTCCTACAGTTTTAGGGTCACCGGGATCTTCTTCACCATCAAATTCCAGCTTAGGATCAAAATTTCCAAAATATGGTATAATAGATATGGTAAATGCACAATTTTGTCTCGTAAATCAATTAAAAATCAAACATCTAAAAGGAATTATTGGAACTTCGATGGGCGGTTTTCAGGCCATACAATGGGCAGTAAATTACCCAAACTTTATGGATTTCATCATACCTATTACAACAAGTTCTAATGTAAAAGGTCAGAATTTTGCAATCTTCAATCTAATGAATATGTTTATTACAGAAGATCCAAATTATAAAGATGGGAAATATGATATAAATCCAGAAATAGGGCCACAAAATGCATCTATGCTTTTATATATCTTTGGATTTTCACCAGCATACTATAAAACTAATTTAAATGATGAAATTATTGAATCATTGAATGAAATGAAATTAGAAGGCTTAAAAACAGATGCTAATGATATTGTATGGCGAAATGAAGCAGCTATTTCCTTTGATGTAAGTGAAGATTTGTTTAAAATTAAAGCAAGAACACTAATTATTGGAATTAATCAAGATCAATATTTTCCTCCAGACATAGATACAATACCTCTTTTTGAGGGAATAAAAAATTCCAAAATCTTTTTATATGATTCTTTATTAGGCCATTTAGGTTCAAGTGAAATTAAAAAAGCAGAACTTGCAATTAAAGATTTTTTAGATGAAATAGTTTGATATTCCATTTTAAATTTGAATAATTTGTGATAGTTAGGTATAAATCAATAAATATTTCTTATTTTTAGCTAATCAAACTTGCTAAATAGTTATTTATGATATTGGCTCAATTAACTCTAATAGCTAATAGATATAACAAAATAATTATTCTTTAAAGTATATATCAAAGATATAATATGAGGTATAACTGTGCATGTTAAAATTACGGATTATGGGGTTTCTAAAAAATTAGGGAAGTATTATGTTATTTATCAAATAACTAACATTGATAAAGAAACAACAAATAAAATAAAAGAATTAGTTAAAGAAAAAATAACAGATAAATCCGGAGTTTTATATTTAACTGCTTATTTTGATAAAGAATTCTTCCCTTTTAAAAGCAAAGAAGCAAAATTAGTTCCTTCAGATTTCGTAGCGCGTGAAGAAATAGAAATGACTGCCTATTTAACTAGTATTTTGGAAGATTAGCGTATAACTGGATAATTTCAATGGTTATTGAGGAGAAATCTAAATAATGAAAAAAAAGTCTTCAGATTTGAAAAAATTTAGAATAAGACAAAAATTACAAAAAACAATGTCCAATTCAATGGAAAAAATGGGGCTGTACCAATTTAATTCAGGCCATTTTGATGTTGTAAACATAAATGTTAATATTCATGGAATGGACAATGTTTTTGACGGATTTAGAATCGCTCAAATTACAGATATTCATTTAGGACAATGGATGTCTAAAGATCGTTTAAAGGGCGTTATGCAACTTGTTAATGAAGAAAATCCAGATATTATTGCTATTACTGGAGATTTTGTATCATATGATATTGACAATATTATTAATGATCTTAAATACTGTTTAACACTCCTTAAACCTAATATTGCATCTCTTGCCGTTCTTGGAAACCATGATCATTGGCTTGGGGCAGATAAAATCCGTAAAGTGTTAAAAGAAAGTAAAATAGTTGATATAAGCAATGATACATACACAGTTAAACGTGATGGTGTCAATCTGCATTTTGCAGGTGTAGATAGTGTTACTTTAAATAAACATCGTCTTGATCTAATAATAGAAAAATTACCTGAATCTGGACCAGCTATATTACTTGCACATGAACCAGACTTTGCAGATATAAGTTCAACAACTGGAAGATTCAGTTTACAGATTTCAGGCCATTCTCATGGAGGCCAATTTATAATTCCAGGTATTGGAACATTTATTAGAGGTCCTAACTTTTTAAAATATCCTGTTGGTAAATATCAAGTGGGTGACATGATCCAATACACAAACCGAGGTCTTGGAACAAATATATTTTGGTTTAGAATTAACTGTCCCCCTGAAATCACTATTTTCAATTTAAAATCAGAATAAATAGAATTAATAAAATAAGGGAAAATAAATCAAACTAGAATCTTGAAAAAGTATAATCGGCGCTGAAAGACAACAAAAAATTTTAAAAAACAGACTAAGAGATATCTAGAGACAATATATTTTTATGATGTTTAATAAAGTTATTGAATATTTATTCAGGAAATGAACGCCCTTTTTCTTGTTCTATTGCAGGTACTGAAAAGTGTAGATGTGTAAATAGCCATTTATTGTCTTTTTTTTCGAGAATTAAACTTAAGCGTCCGCAAAGAAGTACTTCTCCACCAGATACTTCTGCGTTCATAGTCATTAATGAGGAAACCCATGCAACATTCCCAGAATTTGAAATGGTGATTTTTTCAAATCCCATATCAATATTTTCAGCTTGTGAAAAATCACGTTTAAATCCAGTTTTAAGTTTTTTATGTCCCTCAACCCATTCATCTTTGCCTGTGCCAATGGCCACTAAATTAGGATCATCAACAAATAGGTTCATTAATGCTTCAATATCCTTATTTTCATATGCTTTTACATATTTATCAAGCATATTCATTACTTCAGCTTCTATTTTGTTATCAGCTTCCATATTTTTTCCTTCAATTCACTTATTAATATATTTTATATCTTTTCATCTAAATACAATTTATTATATTAATAAAAAAATCAATACTAATTTAAATGAGGATATTAATTATAAATAGTGCTTAAGAACAAATATAATCAAATAACTTAATATTTATGTGATATTATGATACCCGAATGGATTATGGCAGGATTGTGGGGATTAATAGCAGGATCAGCCCTATTAATAGGAGCACTGTTTGCATACCTTTTTAAAATACCATCACGTATTGTGGCAAGTATAATGGCTTTTGGGGCCGGCGTACTGCTTTCTGCAATATCATTAGAGCTTATGGAAGAATCATTCACGCTTGGTGGATATTATAATATGCTTATAGGTTTTTTAATGGGGGCAGTAATATTTACAGTTATTAATGTTTATCTCGCACGGAAAGGAGCTAAACACCGTAAACGTTCCCAAAAACAATTAGGATCAGATGAAGATGATAGCAACAGTTTAGCTATTGCTGCAGGTTCAGTTATAGATGGAATTCCTGAATCAATTGCTATAGGGCTTACAATGATTACTGGAGGAGCAGTAAGTGTAGCTACAGTTATTGCCATATTTATATCTAATATTCCTGAAGGATTATCAAGTACTGCAGGTTTTAAGAAAGCAGGATGGGGGTTTCGTCCGATTTTTATTCTCTGGTCTGTCATTGCAATTAGTAGTGCTATTGCATCCCTTGCAGGATATTCAATATTTAGTCATCTTCCTCCAAGTGTGATATCATTGACCCTTGCACTTGCAGCTGGTGGAATTTTGGCTATGCTAGTAGATACTATGATTCCTGAGGCTTTTTCTGAAACTCATAATATGGCAGGTTTAATAACAGTTTTAGGGTTTATCACATCGTTTATTCTTTCAAAAATAGGATGAATACAGTAATACCCCAAATAAAAGTTAAAAAATAAAAAAAAGGAATATAACTTCTTCTATTATCTGTTTTTAATTTCAGAAGCTATATTTTTACCTAATTTGTAGCATTTATCTAATTCTTCACCAGTTGGAACATAATTTAATTGATATTGGTCAAATAGCTCAAATCCACAATTTTCAAGCTCATTTGCCATTTTTTTCACTGCTCCACCAGCCCATCCCATTGAACCAAATGTAATGGCTAATTTTTTACTTCCAGTTCTATCAAATCTTAAACCTCTTAAATAAAAGATTAAATCCCCGATACTTGGAAATGGCTCGTTAAACGTGGTTGGTACTCCCAATAAAATTGCTTTACTGTCTAAAATATCTTTTACTATTTCACTTCGTTCATCATTATGAAGGAAGTACATGGACACATCAAAATCTTCGCTCATGATTCCTTCTGCAAATGCATGCGCCATTTTTTGTGTGGACCCATGCATTGTATCATAAACAATAGTTACCTTGTTTTTACATTCACCTGTGGCCCATTTACTGTAAGCACCTATAATTTTCATAGGATCTGTCCAGATTTGGCCATGTGAAGGGGCAATCATTTCAATTTTATCAAGTAATCCCAGATCTTCAACGTCTTTAAATTTTTTAAGTATCAAAGGAGATAAAGGAGTTAATAAATTTGCATAGAACTTTTTTGCAGCATCCATTAAGACATATTCTGAGATTTCATTATCAAACCTTTCTTTGAAGCATAAATGCTGTCCGAATGCATCATTAGAAAACAATATTCCCTCATCTACAAGTAATGTAAACATGCTGTCAGGCCAGTGTAACAAAGGCGCTTCAAGGAATACAAATTTTTTATTGCAAATATCAAGCTCATCTCCAGTTTTAACAACTTCAAAATTAGCATTTTCAAGATTATAATGCTTTTTAAGCCCATTTAATGCTTTTTGTGTGCAATAAATAGGTGCTTCAGGGAATTTTTTATGTATTTCTGTTATAGCACCACTATGATCCTTTTCAATATGGTTTTGAATAATAAAATCAATTTTCAAATCTTTTCCTTCTTTAGAAAAGGCATCCTCAATTCTTCCCCACATACTAGCAGCTGTTCCAGGATATGTGTTATCAATTAATACTGTTTTATCTTTTCCAAAGATAAGATATGCATTATAGGTTGTTCCAGTCAGTGTATAACCATGGTAACTTCTTAAATCCCAATCTAAAACTCCTACCCAGTAAATGCCCTCTTTAATTTTTTTTGCATCTGCTTTCATCTAATCATCTCCAAAATATCTTTAAATCCACGGATTTACTTTTTATGTTTATTATTTTATACATAATATATAAATAAGCTAAAAATAAGCATCAAAATGGATATTAATCCTAATTATCTCATTACATCCTTTTTTTATATTCAAGCTTATTGAATACTATCTCAAATTTTGTTCCATTTATTCTATCAATCTTTATACTTCCATCTAACTGCCCTAATAAACTTTTAACTAATTGTAATCCTAAAGTATCAATATTTTCAAAGTCAAAATCTTCAGGAAGCCCAATACCATTATCACTAACAATTAAAACAAATTTATTTTGATTAACTGAATGTAAATCTAAGTATACTTCACCTTTCTTATCATTATCTCTAAATAAATCAACAGATTCATTATTAAATCTGGGAAAAGCATGTTTTAATGAATTGGAGACAAGTTCATTTATAATTAAACCACAGGGAATTGCTGTATTAATATCAAGGGAAACATTTTCAACGTTTATCTTCAATTTAACAAATGTAGGGTCTACATTGTAATAATGGAGCAAATATGTTACCAGATTTTGAATATATTCTGAAAACTCAATACTTGTAAAATCTGACGAATTGTACAATTGCTCATGAATAAATGCCATGGATTTTACTCTACTTTGACTGTCTTTAAAAAGTTCAAGGTCATCTTCATCTTTGATATATCCTGATTGAAGGCTCAATAGACTTGAAATTATCTGAAGGTTATTTTTTACTCGATGATGAACCTCTCTTAAAAGTAATTCTTTCTCTTGAAGTGATGCTTTAATTTCATTTTTTGCCTGATGAATATCAATAATATCGCTTCCAATACATACAATTCCTAATATTTTAGAATCATCACTTAAAATTAGAGATATTGACAAAAATACAGGGATTAAATTCCCATCTTTTGCCCTAAAAACTGTTTCTATATTGGTTATGAATCCATCTCTTCTTAATTCCTCTTTTTTATTGAAAATTTTTTCTGCTGTTTTTTCTGGAAAGATATAATTAATAGACTTACCTATTAGCTCTGAATTATTATAACCTAAAAGGTCTATAGTGGACTGATTGATATTTATTATATTTTTTTTATAATCAAGTAAAATAAAAAAATTGGACATTGTAGAAACAATTTTATCTGCTGCAATTGCTGTAGTAAGTGCAGGAAATCGGTATTTCCATATTCCATAACTTATAAAACCTATCCCTACTGTCATCATTGTCATGGTCATTTCTGGAACTCTTACTGATGCACCAGGTAAAATAAAATCACTTATCAAACTTATAAAAAGAGGCATATAAAGACCTGTAAAAACATATTTGGCCTGTTTTTTCTTTAGATTTTTTGACTTTAAATAGTATGATAAGCATATTAATCCTGCCAAAACTACTGCAGAAACTGTCCATAATGCCATAATATAATATAAAGTCATATCTGAAGGAATAGCATAAGTCCATCCCCAATATTCTAATATTATTCCACTTAATAACATATTAGTATTTATTGCTAGATAAGAAATAATCAATGCAGGTAAATAAAGTGCAATATATACAAATTTGCTCATTAAAACCTTTGATTTTGTAAAAATTAGAGATATATGCAGTAAAACAGCGGGTACAAGGGGCCAAAGACCGCTTATCTTAAGCCAGAAATAAGCTGTTTCAAAACTATTTGTCTGCCGATACTCAAATTCTACTAAGGCTAGAATCCCTACAAGTGTACATAATATCAAAATCATTATATTAAGCTGATTTTTGGGATTTTTATGATAAATGAAATTACCTAAAAAGAAACATACAATAAATGCGATGAAAGATATGAGTGCATAAACATTCATTCAATTTTCTCCCTTTTATCATAAGATTAAATATATTATTATCTATTGGATAAAAGTAACATACTAATGTTTTATTCACCAACTTATTGAGTATTAAATAATAATATTTGGATTATATTGTATTTAAAAGTTTTTTATTTTTTATATTAATTCTAAAACAGTTATTGTATTCTTAAACGTATAATTAAGATTTAAAAACCTTTTTAAAATGTATTATTACTTATTTTTGGTTTTAATACATTAAAAACTATTATATATAAAAAAAAACAAATATTAATAATGTAGGATATAGATGTAGAGGAATAATAATGACTTTAAGTTTGGTAAATGGTAATATATTGGATAATCACATATCAAAAAATAATATATTATATAAATACGTATCAAATTTAAAAAAAGAAGTAATATATGGTGGATATTTAACTGCAATAGGCGCTCCTTCTTTGATTTTAACTGTTTCAATAATTATGAATGTTAAAATTAGTTTGCCTATACTATTAATTGCTTATTTAATCCCTTTAATAATATACAGTTTTGATTATTATAAGGACTTAAATAAGGATATGATTACTAATTTAGAAAGATCAAGCTATTTAAAGAAAAAATCAAAGGTATATCCCTATATTTTAGGATTTTATGTCATTATATTATCTGTTCTGTTAATTAAATACACTAATTTATTATTGATAATATTTATTTTAATAATTGCATTTGGTGGCATCTTATACTCAACGACTTTTAAAAAAATAACTAAGACAATCCCTATTTTTAAGAATATATATACGGTTTTATCATGGGCATTATTCGTAACGCTTCTTATTCCATTATATTACTCATTAAACATTAACATAAGTTATTTCCTTATTTTTCTATTTATTTTTCTAAAAGGCATGGTAAATGTTGTATTTTTTGATTTAAAGGACATAAAAGCTGATAAAAAAGAGCGATTAAAGACACTACCCGTTATGCTTGGTAAAAGCAATGTCATTAATCTTTTGTATATAATAAATTTTATAGCTTTTTTTCCTTTAATCATTGGCGTATGCATTCAAAAAATTAGCTTTTTGTCTACTTTACTAATTATTTTCTACTTTTATGGATTTTATTATATCAATAAAGCAAAATTTGCTAATAATAAGACTATAAGAACTAAATTAACATCTTTAGTAGATATTGAATATATTTTATGGCCATTATTGCTTTTTATATTTAATTTATTAATTTAGTCTTTATTTAATCATTTTAAATTAATTTTATGTCGCTTGGTATAAGACATTCCCTGGAAAATAGCAATCAATTTGTCATTTTCATCAGTTACATTTATAGTGTAAGTTGAAAGTTTCGGAGTTTTAGCTATTTCCTTTGCCTCTGCAATAAGATAACCTGTTTTCGCTGCTTTCATAAAAGATATATTGGCATTTATTGCTACAGTAACAGTCCCATAAGAATTAGCAGCAACTGCAAATGTAAAATCGGCTAGTGTGAATATAGCACCACCATGAGCTGTTCCAATTCCATTTAAATGGTTTTCATTAATTTCTATTTTTGATTTTGCGTATCCTTCTTTAACTTCAATTAATTTTATACCTAAATTTTCTGCAAATTTATCCTTTTTGAAGAATTTTTTTATGTGTTCCATTTTTATCACAACATTAAATCAGTTTTATCTATTTTTGTTAATAGCCTTCACCTACAATGTACAAATATACTTTTTCTTCTTTATCTATTTTAACGGGATTCCATTCATTAAAAGTCCATATGTAAGATACAACAAAAGTTCCTGGTTTTAATTCTTCTTGGAGTTTTCTTTTAAGCTTCTGATTGGTTTTATGTCCTAAAAACAAGGTTATTATGGTTGCTTCACTGATTTTTTCTGTAAAAAAGTTTCCCCAAATAATTTTAGGCCTATTTCTTGAAAATACAATAACTAAACGAGACAATATAACACGTAATGGGTCTGCTTCAATTCCTACAGCCTTTGCATTATATTTCTTAGATGCTTCAATCACTATTCGACCATCACCTGATCCAAGGTCATATACTATATCTTTTGAGCTTATTTCTGCCATTTCAAGCATTTTTTGAACTATTCTTCTGGAAGTGGGTTCAAATCCTGCCCCTATAATTGAAGTCCATAGAAGCCATACAATAATAAGTCCACTAATAAGAACAATAACTAAAATAAGAATTGAAAAGTCTATCAAGCTCTAAATTCCCCCAAAACTTATGTTTTTGATGTTATTTGATTTCATTATCTTAGGATATTTAATTATATTCATTATTAAAAAAATATTTATCAAATTTATTTAATATATATAATAAAAAAGCATTTATATTCCTTGATTTTGTAGGAATATTTTCTTTAAATTTTTTTTGAATAATTTTATATAATATTCAAAGGTAATCTAATGCAATTTGCTTCTAAAAAAAATTATGCTTTAATTATAGCAGTTATAGCTTCTTTTATAACTCCATTTGTAGGATCTTCTATAAATGTAGCTTTACCATCAATTGCCAGTGAATTCCATATAAATGCCATATTATTAAGCTGGATTCCTACTTCTTACTTGCTGTCTTTAGCTGTATTCCTTGTACCATTTGGTAGAATAGCTGATATATGGGGTAGAAAAAGAATTTTTACATATGGAATAACTATATTTACCATTGCGTCATTTATATCTATATTCTCAGTTTCAGGAGAAATGCTAATAATTCTCAGGATTTTTCAGGGTCTAGGAAGCGCAATGATTTTTGGTAACCTTTTTGCAATTATTGCATCAGTTTTTCCAGAAAAAGAAAGAGGTAGAGCATTCGGTATAACCATCGTAGGTGTATTTTTAGGTTTATTCTTAGGGCCTGTGCTGGGAGGTATTTTAACTCAGTATTTTGGATGGAGAAGCATTTTTTTATTCAATGTACCTATTGGAGTAATATCTATAATTTCAGTTTTAAGGCTAAAAGGTGAATGGGCATATGCTAAGGGAGAGAAATTTGATATAATTGGATCTATTATTTTAGGGATTACATTAATCCTGATTATGTACGGATTTTCAATACTTCCAGATATTTATGGCGGAATTCTTATTTTAGCAGGTTTTATAGGATTTTTAACATTTATAATGGTGGAAAAAAGAATTGAAAGCCCAGTTATTGACATTAACATATTTAAAAATAGATCATTTACTTCAAATAATATTGCTGCTTTTATAAATTACAGCTCAGCTATGTCTATTATTTTTTTATTAAGTCTTTATCTTCAATATATAAAAGATTTTAATCCGCAGGATGCTGGTTTAATTCTTTCAGTTCAACCAATATGTATGACTGTCTTTTCACCATTTGCAGGAAACCTATCAGATAAAATGGCACCTGAAAAAGTTGCTTCAGTCGGAATGGGAATTGCATCATTAGGTTTAATAACTTTTTCTGTTATTAATGAAAATACAAGTGTAGGGGTCATTGTTTTAGGGCTTATTTTGATAGGTATTGGGTTTGCATTATTTTCTTCTCCAAATACTAATGCTGTAATCAGTTCTATTGAAGAAAAACAATATGGGGTGGCATCTGCAACTTTATCCACTATGAGGGTCATGGGGCAGATGTTTGGGATGGGCATAACCATGCTGGTACTTGCACTTCTTTTTGGAAATACAGATATTGCTGGAGGAAATAATAGGCTATTTTTAGAAAGTTCTAAAATAATATTTGCCATATTTGCATTTTTAAGTTTCATCGGTGTATTTTTATCCCTTGTAAAAAACAAATAAACAGTAAAAAATGTTAAAATCAACAAATTTAATCTTTATTTAGTTATTAGCAGCTTTAAGATTTTTTTTTGAAATTATTTGCTTTTATCTCTTTTATTTCATCTATCCAGCTTTTACTTATATTAATATTATCTTTAATTTCCATCATTCCACTTAATAATTCATCAAAGTTATCTGCAGATATTACTAACACTAAATCTCCTTTTTCAAATGCATTATGGTCTTTAAGAATTACAGAATCTGTGCCTACAAAACCAATGGTTGACTTTATTTTGTTCATTAAATCCCCTTAAAATGATTTAATCCAGCTTTTCAAGACGCATCCTGAATTCTTTCCGATGTCTTTTTTCTTCATCCAGTATATGTTTTAAGACACCTACAACTTCTTCATCATCAACCGCTTCTATTTGTTCCTTATAAGTTTCTATACCTTCAGTTTCAAGTTCGATTTGTCTTTCAAGCTGACTTTTTAGATCATCTCCACCAAAATCAAGTTCTTTATGTTCCATAGTAGGTTTACCGCCTCTATTTATTATTAATTCTGCAAGCCACCACATATGTCTCATTTCATCAATTGAAATAGCTTCTGTTACTCTGCTTGGGTCACATGGCTCCATAATAAATGAATTTCTAACATAAATCATAGTTGCTTCAAGTTCTCTTAGAAAATCTTTGTTTAAAATTCTTATTAATTCCTCATTGTCCATAATACGCCCCCATTTAATCTATTACATAATATATTGCATTTCATTTATAAAGCATCCTTTTTTTTATTCACCTATAATTGTGAGTTCTATTTTCCTTAATCTACCTGATGTATCAGCTTCTATAAAAAATAGGTCTTGCCATGTTCCCCTAATAACTCTTCCATTACGTACAGGTAATGTCTTATCTGGAGGAAGAAGCATTGATCTTAAATGAGAAAATGCATTTGCACCATGTTTCCATCCTACTTCTGGAGCCACATCCTCTAGTAATTTTTTTATATCTTCCCTTAAGTTACTTTCAAGTTCTGTTAACGCGAAAACAGCTGTTGCATGGGGTGCAAACACATGTACGATTCCATCATTTATTTTTGATTCTTGCACAATACTTTCAATTTTATGAGTTAAATTGATTATATCTCCTTTTTTTTCAGTTTCTATATAAATTGTTTTTGTAAATATCATTAAAACACCTATTTCTTCTTTTTAAATCAGAAATTAACATTTATTTCTACTTTAACTATATTAAAAGCTATATTTTAATTTTTCGAAGTAAAAAAATTAAATTATTATTTAAGTAGAGGATAATGGCATACTATAAATAGTATGATAATACAAATATAAATTTAGATATCTACTTTAATTTAAATATTAATTTAAAAAATTAAAAAGCATATAAAAAAAGTAGGTGGACTTACAATAAATACAAAAGAAAATAACTCATTTTCCTTGGATGAAAGTGCATATTACAACATTTTTAATAATATGCAAGAAATAATGGCTATTTTTCAGATAATAAAAGATGATCAGGGTAACCCCAAAGATATGATCATTATAGATGTTAATCAAGCTTATATAAGCAGTTTAAACCTTCCACGTGAAAAAGTTATTGATCAAAGGGCCAGCTTGATATATGGGCCTGAATTTGTTGATAATTATTTTAAATTAGTACAAAATAATCCTGAAATAGGTAAAGGAAAAAAATTTGAAACATATTTTCCTCCATTAGATAAATATTACCTCACCACATTATTTACCGTAGGTGATGACCTTTATGTTACATTAGGTATTGATATAACAGAACGTAAAACATTAGAAAAAAAATTAAATGACGAACGTGATATTCTCGATTTAAAAGTTCAAGAAAAAACAAAAGAACTACTTGAAATTGAAAAGAAGTTGATTAAAGCCCAAGAAATTGCACAAATTGGAAATTGGGAGTTAAATTTAAAAACCAATAAATTGTGGTTTAGTGATGAAATATACCATATTTTTGGGTATAATTTGAATTCTGTTGATTCTGAAATTAATTTTCAAAAACTGGAAATAACCTACGATATTTTGATAAATAAAATTATTCATCCTGATGACCGTGATTTTCTTGATAACTCATTTAAAGATGCTTTAAAAGGAAAACCGTATGATATTGATCATAGGATTATTTTACCTAATGGAGAAGAACGTATTATTCACGAACAAGCAGAGTTAATCTGTGACGGGGATGAAAATCCTGTAAAAATGGCAGGAATCACACAGGACATCACTGAACGTAAAAAAGCAGAAAATTTACTCAAGGAAAGTGAAGAGAAGCTAAGCATAATCTTCCAAAAAGCCAACGACATGATCTCCCTAAATCTGATGAATGATGATAGTCTGCCTGGAAAATTCATGGAAGTAAATGACGTGGCTAGTGAAAGATTAGGTTATACCCGGGAAGAACTACTGAATATGAGTCCTTCAGACATAGTTGCCCCTGAAAAAAGACCTGAAATACCAAAAAACGCAGCAGTGCTAATTGAAAAATGTCACAACACTTTTGAAATAGTGCACCTAACTAAAACTGGTGAAAGAATACAAGTTGAAGTTAATAATCATCTTATTCAATATAAAGGACGTGAAGTTTGTCTTGCAATCTCTCGTGATATAACTGAACGAAAAAAAGCTGAAGAAGCCATAAAAGAAAGTGAAGAAAAATTCCGGGAGATTTTCAATAAAGCCAATGATATGATTACATTAGCTGAACTAAACAAAAATGGACTTCCAGGAAGATATATAGAGGTTAACGATGTTGGAATAAAAAGATTAGGTTATTCTTATGATGAATTTTTAAATATGGAGCCCCAAGATATTGTTGCTGATGAAAAAAAGAAAGAAATAGTAAAATATGCTGTAGACTTATGGACAAAAGGTCATTCCACATTTGAAATGATTCATGTAGCTAAAGATGGAAAAAGGATACCTGTTGAAGTAAGCAACCATCTTTTTAAAATGAAAGGAAAAAATGTTGCTCTTGCAATTATACGTGATATTAAAGAACGTAAAAAGTCAGAAAATGAATTAAATGAACTTTTAGAAAAGTTAAGCCATTCTAATGAAGAACTGGAACGTTTTGCTTATATAACTTCTCATGATCTTCAAGAACCTCTTAAGGCGTTAGCAAATTTTTCACAGCTTTTAAAGCAGCAATATAAAGGAAAATTTGACGAAGATGGTGAAGAATTAATAGATTACATTGTTGATACAAGCGCTCAAATTCAACATATGGTTCATGATTTATTTGAATACTCACAAATTTCAGCAGAAAAAGAAGAATTTGAGTCTGTGGATCTAAAAAAAGTCTTTAAAACTGTTTTAATAGATTTAAACTATTTAATTAATAAAAATAATGTCAAAATCACCATGGAAAACCTTCCAACTGTTATTGCCAATAATAAACAAATTAGTATGGTATTTAAGAATCTGATTACCTCTGCTATTAAATCTCAAGATGGAACTAAACCTTCTAAAATCCATATTTCGTCTATTGAAGACCTTAAAAATGGCGAATATCTAATTTCAATTAATTTAAATAGAATTTTAGTTGATCTGCAGTACACTGAAGAAATTTTTTCACAATTCCAATATTTAACTACACATAAATTATATGAAGGATCATTTGTTGATCTCGTTACCTCTAAAAAGATTATTGAAATGTATAATGGCAGAATTTGGGTAGAATCAAAGCCAAATGTCGGAACAACTTTTTATTTTAGCCTACCTATTAAAAAAGATTAGTGTAACTTAAAAAAGATTTATATTATTATTTAGTTTATTTTTTTCCTCTGGATTCTATTTCCTTTAATGCTTCATCAATCTGCAATCTTACATACCATCTTTTATCCTTTAAAGCTTCTTTTAATGGTTCAATAGCTTTCCTACTTCCAATTTTTCCCAGAGCACCTGCTGCGTGTTTTCTAACGCTGACATCATCATTTTTCAATGCTTCAATTAAAGGTTCAACAGCGTCTTCATCACCTATTATTCCTAAAGCCTCTTCTACATGGCTTCTAAAAATAAAGTCATCGTCTTGGAGCAATTCTATCAATGGTTGAACTGCTTTTTTATCTCCAATCTTTCCAAGTGCTAATGCGGCTTCGTTTCGAATTTTTTTATCCTTTAATGCCATAATCAATGGCACTACTGCTCTTTCATCATTTAATCCTCCAAGAGCAGTTGCAGCATGAGATCTTACATACCATTTTTCATCCATTAAAGATTGTATTAAAGGTTTTATAGACCTCTCGTCGGGAATTTTACCAAGAGCTGACGCGGCATTACAACGAATATCACTATTTTTATCATTCAATGCAACGATAAGTGGCTTAACTGCAGCATTATCTTTTATATTACCTAAAGCTCTTTCAGCTTCTATCCTTATGTTTTTGTCTTTGTGTTTTAAAGCTTTGATAATTCCTTTTACATTTCTTTCTCTTTCCATTTTTTCTAAATCCGGTTTGGAAAGACTATCAAAAAATCCCATATTATCCTCCGTTTAAATCCAAAAGATAAATGTATTATATCATTAACTTGGTAGTTCTTACTAAAATAATCTATCGATTTCAAGCTCAATTGAATAGGGGTGTAAGTATTCTAAAAGCGATTCCTCCAATTAGTATTGCTGTAACAAAATTTGCTAAAGTAATCATTCCTGCAGATTTCCATCCAAATTCTTTAGCTAAAACTGCTATTGAGGAAGCACAAGGTAAATAAAGCATTGCTACAAGGGCAAGGACTATAAATTGAACTGGACTTAAAACTAAAGCTAAATTTGTACCAAAAAATGCTACTAACATCAGCAATATGAATTCTTTTCTTATTGCACCGAAAATTAAGAGTACACCTGCAATTACAGGAAGTCCAAGCCAGCCTACAGTTAAAGGTGCTAAAAAATTGCTTATAGGAGTTAATACGCCTAAAATATAAAGTGCCTGTACAAATGCTGTCCCAAATATATAAATTGGCAGTACAAGGTATATTAATGATTTAGTCCGGACCCATGTTTGTTTAGCAATTACTGAAATTGTAGGAACTTTAAATGTATGCATTTCCATTATTAATCCTGTAGTTTCTCCCGGAACTAATTTTAAAGCAATTTTACCTAATAAAAATATGAGTAATAGGTCTATTACATAAAGGGCGATGGCCCACCATACGCTTACAAAAACTGCCACTAAACCAAGAATTACAATAGTTCTAGCAGCACATGGAGCAAATGTAATGGCAAAAGCTGCAAGTAAACGTTCTCTTCGTGTTTCAAGTATTCTGGTACTATCAATTGCAGGCACATTACATCCATAGCCTAAAATTAGAGGGATTAATGCTTTTCCATGAAGACCTATCTTGTGCATTGCACTATCCATCATAAATGCTACTCTGGTTAAAATTCCTGAATTTTCAATAGCGCTAAGCATTAAATAAAAGGGAATCACAAAGGGTATTATAAGAGTTATACCTGCAACTAAACCCCCTACGGCTCCATTCCATAATATACTGACTAATGCGCCACTTATTTGTGGATCTACTGGTTGAAAAAATCCAAATGCTTGTGTAAGTAAGCTTGAAAAGAAATTTCCAACAACAAATGTCCACATGAGCAATCCACCTATTACCAGGGCGGCTATTACATAACCAAAGACTCTATCTGTTGCTAATTTATCCAGTCTCTCTGAAAATGAAATTTTAATATCTTTTTGAACCTGTGCACCACCAGCTATGATATTAGAAATAGCATATCGCTCTGATGCAATTACAGAAAAAGACGGTTCATTATGAATTTCCTCAATTTCCCTTGCAAGATTATAAGATGTCCGTATTACTTCTTCTGATTTCTTTTCAACCATTTTTTTTATTTCAGGGTCGTTTTCAAGTAATTTAATTGCAATCCATCTATGAGGATACCCTAAATCTATTTTTTTTGATTCAATTAGATTTTTTAATTTAGATATTCTGTTTTCTACCTCAGCACCGTATTCTATTATAGATTCTTTGGGTTTACTTGAAGCAAAAGTAGTAGCTGTTTCCATTAGTTTATGTAGGCCTTCCCCTCTAACAGCTACGGTGGATATTACTGGAACTCCCAGTGCTGCTTGTAACTTTTCAGTGTCAATAACAATTCCTTTTTGTTTTGCTATATCAATTTGATTAACACAAACGATTAATGGGACTTCCATTTCCTTTAATTGCATGGTAAAGAAAAGATTTCTTTCTAATACGGCTGCATCCACGACATTGATTACAATATCTGGTTTTTCAAAGGCTATGTATTCTCTTGATACAATTTCTTCCATTGAAAACGTTGAAAAAGAGTAAATTCCAGGTAAATCAATGACATCAATATCATAACCTTCAAAACATAATTTTCCCTCTGCTCTTTCAATTGTTTTACCTGGCCAGTTTCCCACAATTTGATTTGAGCCTGTAAGTTCATTAAAAATAACACTTTTACCTACATTGGCATTTCCCGCAAGTGCAATAGTTAAATGATTACGAGATTTATTTTTTCCATGTTCTTGCTTATACTTATGTTTTTTACCATCCCATAATATTCTAGAGGAATTATCAGGGGATTCAACCAAAATCAGCACCTCTCTTCATCAATAGCTTCAACAAAAACGTTTGATGCTATATCATGTCCAATTGCAAGTTTAGATCCTCTAACTGCAACTTCTACAGGGCCTCCCAGAGGAGCTACTTTAATTACATTTATAATAGCACCCATGGTGATTCCCATGTCTAAAAGCCTTCTAATTATCTTATAATCGCCGCGTATAAAGCTTACTTTGCCTTTTTTATCTTTTTTAAGTTCAAGTATTGGAATTAAGTTTTCATTTCGTTTTCCAACTTCTTCTATATCATCTTCTTTTCGTTTTAGGCATTCTTCACAGCTTGTAAATTTTAAGTCACATTCCGGAATTACGCTATCGCCTGGACATTTATTGGGATGCTCTAAAAGATGACATAATGCTCTTTCAGCATCATCAGATAAAGAATGTTCCATTTCACATGCTTGTTCATGGATTTTATGTTTTTTGATTTTTAAAACATCACATAAAAACCTTTCAAGTAATCTATGTTTTCTAGTTACTTTTTTTGCTATTTTAAGACCTTCCTCTGTTAATACTGCACCTTTGTAGGGTGAATATGTTACATAACCTTTTTTTGATAGTTTTTTTAGCATTTGGGTAACACTTGCTGGTGCAATTTCTAATTTTTCTGAAATCTGGGAAGTTGTAACCATTTTTCCCTTAGGGCTAAGTTTGTATATCACTTCAAGGTATTCTTCCACATTTTCGCTTAGTTCTTTTCCAGACATTTAGGTTCACCTAATCTCACTATGTATTATACTTAACATACAGTTTATATATATTTTTTGGTAAGCCTAAAAATTTACTTAAAAATATAAATAATATTTTAAAATAGAAATACTCATAAAATGAAAATAAATGACATTATTTATGGAATTTTCCTAAATCATGCGAAATAGATATAAACCAGCTAAAGAATAATGATATTAGTCAATTTTAAGGATGTAAATAATATGGATAGATTTAGTGCAAATAGTGCAATCATAATAAACGTTATACTGGGATATATCCTGTTGTACATTCTTGGAATAAGCGGAGCATATTCTGTAATCATAGTAGGATTTCTTGCCACTTATTTAACTGTATCCACGGAGAGAAGCTATAAAGTGGGCGGAGTTGCAGGAGGCATATTAGGATTCATGGTTTTTATATTTGGTTTTTTTATGCCTTCCCTTCCATATACTCTTAACAGTTTATCGAGTTCTCAGACGATATCGTTGCAATTAAATGGTATATTTAATTTAATGCTAGCATTTATTTTATTTATGATTATATGTGTTTTATTTGGATTGATTGGGGGAAAAATAGCTCAAAAAATCTTAAAAAAGGAACCTAAAAAATCAAATAAAACAAAATATCATACCCGCAATAGAATGAACTCCAAAAACTCTAAAAATAAAAGACCAAGTAGAACTTTAAAAAGGAATTATAAATAAAAATCGATCTTAATTATTTATGAGGTTTTTAAATGAAAGCAATAATTGTTGGATCAGGTGCAGGAGGAGGAACTGTTGCAAAGGAACTTGCTAAATCTGGAATTTCAGTCACAGTAATCGAAAAAGGCCCTATTACTCACATTAAGAAAGCATATACACATTATAATATATTAAATGTGGGAACTGAGGTATCACAAACTGTCTGTGTTGGTGGTACTACGCTTGTAACAGTAGGAAATGCGGTTAGAACATGTGAAGAACTTTTTAAAAATCTAGGAATCGATTTAAGTAGTGAATTTGATGAAATAGACGCAGAATTATGTGTAAAAACACTTCCGGACTCTCATTTTGGAGATGGGACAAAAAAAATAATGGAATCTGCTAAATCCCTTGGTTTTGAAATTGAAAAAATGCCAAAGTTCATAGATCCAAGTTTATGCAAACCATGCGGTAAATGTGCATTTGGATGTTCAAATGATGCAAAATGGACCAGTATGGAATTTATAGAAGAAGCAGAGAAATATGGTGCAAATATTGTAGAAAATACTCCTGTTACAAATATAATCGTTTCGGGTGGAGAAGTTAAAGGCGTAAAAAGCGAAGATAAAATATTTGAGGCAGATATTGTAGTTATATCGGCTGGTGCAATAGAAACACCACGATTACTGCAAAAAATAGGTATAAATGCCGGAGAAAACCTTTTTGTAGATACATTTGTTACTGTTGGCGGAATGTTGAAAAAAATAAAGTTTAATAAGGAATTACCGATGAACGCCCTTATAAAATTCGATGATTTTATTATAGGTCCTCATTTTTCAGAAGTTTTAGTAAATAAACTTCAAAAATTTAAAGCTCGAAAAAAAGATGTTTTAGGATTGATGATCAAGATAAAAGACGAACCTTCTGGCAGAGTCACTCAAAACGAGGTAATTAAATTCAATACTGCAGAAGATGTTGCTCTTTTAGCGGAAGGCTCAGCAATTGCAGGTTCTATATTAGTTGAAGCTGGAGTAGATCCAAAAACACTTGTATCTACTCATGCAAGAGGAGCTCATCCTGGTGGAACGGCCGCAATTGGAGATGTAGTGGATAAAAACCTTCAAACAGAGATTGAATCTCTTTATGTAGCTGATGCAAGCGTATTTCCTGAAGCTCCAGGTGCGCCACCTGTACTTACTATTATTGCTTTGGCTAAAAGGCTTGCTAAGCATATTGTTAATGAAAAACAATGATTAGAGAGATAAAAAATGCCATTGGTTAAAATAGAAATTAGAAAAGGAAAATCAGCTGAACATAAAAAAGCAATACTTGATGGAGTTCATGATGCACTTGTAAAATCAATTAAAATACCTGATCATGACCGGTTTCAAAGGCTCTATGAACTGAATAATGAAAACTTTGAATCTCCACCTAATAAAACAGATAATGTAACCTTAATTGAGATTACAATGTTTAAGGGTAGAACTATGAGTGCTAAAAAGGATCTTTATAAAGCAATTGTTGATAACTTAGCCAAAAATCCAGGTATTGATGGAGATGACATAGTAATAATCTTAATAGAACCTCCTTTAGAAAATTGGGGAATTAGAGGTGGAAAACCTGCTAATGAAGTTGATTTAGGGTTTAATATAAATGTTTAATTATCTAATTTAAAACTAAAAATTTATAGACCATCTTCACTCCATTTAATAAAATCAAGTTGAGTTCATTAGATGGCATTAATACCATTTATTAGAGACGTAGAGGCGGTTTACGAATTAATAAATAAGTAAATTTAAATTTAGTTTTATATTGGTAAAACTTTTCGCCCGTAGACTTCGTTTATAACTTCTGCAAGTCCAACATATATTGCACTGGCTCCTGTTAATATTCCTTCATAACCAGCGATAGTTTTTATTGCTAAACTTCCAGTTATGTCTCCTATGGCTAATAGGAAAAACAGTATTGTCAATGTCGCGAATACGACTTGTAATCCACGGTTAAGTTTTAAAGTTCCAACAAACATTCCTAATGTGAATATTCCCCACATGATTAAGTATGCGGCCATTGCCATTGGATCAGTTTTATCTGCAAGACCTAATTTTGGCAGTATAAGTAGTAACACTAAAGACCACCAGAAAAGTCCAAATGAACCAAATGCAACTGTTGCAAATGTATTGCCTTTTTTGTATTCCATGGCACATGCAATTACTTGAGCTGTTCCCCCATATGCTATTCCCATTGCTAATATCATACTGTTTACGGGGAAAAACCCTGCATTAGCAAAATTTAACAGGACTGTTGTCAGTCCAAATGCTATAAGTCCCAAAGGTGCAGGATTAGCCGTCATATCCCTTATTATTACTGATCCATCCTCATTTTTTTCAGTCATTATTATACCTCATATTTCAATTTTTATTTATTCTTCAAGTGTTGATGTATCTCCTATTTCTTCTCCTCTTTCTCTTGCTCTTAATATTCTCCTCATTATTTTTCCTGAACGTGTTTTTGGAAGTGATTCAACCTGTGTAATTTCACCTAAAACAGCTACAGGCCCTAATTCATATCTTATGTGCTTTTTTAATTCTTCAATTAGCTTAGTTTTAAGTTTATTGCCTTCTTTCAATATTAAGAATGCTTTGATTACTTCTCCTTTTATGGGATCAGCTTTTCCTATAACTGCAGCTTCTACCACTGCAGGGTGGCTTACAAATGCAGATTCAACTTCAGAAGTTCCTATTCTATGACCTGCTATTTTTAGTACATCATCTGATCTTCCCTGAATCCAGAAGTAACCGTCTTCATCTTTTCTTACAATATCTCCTGCCCTATATACGCATTTAGGGAATTCTTTCCAGTAAACATCGACAAATCTCTCTTCATCTTCATATAGGGTCCTAAACATTGCTGGCCATGGTTTTTTAATTGCTAAATACCCTCCTTTTCCGAGTGGCACTGGATTACCGTCACTATCTACTACATCAGCATCTATTCCTGGCAATGGTTTTGTGGCTGATCCTGGTTTTAGTGGAGAGGATGGTATTGGTGAAATCATGTGCATTCCTGTTTCTGTCTGCCACCAAGTATCCATAATTGGACAGTTTTCTTGACCTACATTTTTATAATACCATATCCATGCCTCTGGATTTATTGGTTCTCCTACAGTTCCCAATATTTTCAAAGATGAAAGGTTATACATATTTGGATATTTATTTCCAAACCTCATCAAATGCCTTATGGCTGTTGGAGCTGTGTAAAACTTAGTAACTCCATATTTTTCTACTATTTGCCACCATATTCCCGGATTTGGGTAATCTGGAGCTCCTTCATATACAACGGTTGTTGAACCTAGAAGAAGGGGGCCGTAGAGCACATAACTGTGTCCTGTAATCCATCCAATGTCTGCTGTACACCACCAAAGGTCTCCATCATGTATATCAAAAACGTTTTTTAGTGTTGTAGCCACTCCTACCATGTATCCGGCAGTTGTATGTAAAACTCCTTTAGGTTTTCCTGTACTTCCTGAAGTATATAATATAAATAAAGGATCTTCTGCATCCATTTGTTCGGCTTCAAATTCTGCTGGCTCTCCTTCTATAATTCTTTCATAGAATATTTCTTTTCCACTTAAATCAGACATTTCTATGGGAATATCTGTATGTTTTACAACTATCACTGTTTCAACTGTAGGGCATTGTAATATTGCTTCGTCTGAAATTTTCTTTAAATCAATGATTTTACCTCTTCTATAAGTACCGTCTGCAGTAATAAGGATTTTTGCTCTAGCATCATTTATTCTTTCCACAAATGCACCTACACTTAAGCCAGAATAGACAACACTGTGAATTGCACCTATTTTTGTGCATGCAAGTAATGTAATTATTAGTTCTGGACACATTGGAAGGTAAGTTGATACTTTATCTCCTTTTTTAACCCCTAAATTTTTAAGGGCATTTGATAATTTGTTTACTTCCCTATATAACTCGTAATAGGTGATTTTTTTTTCATCACCTCGTTCGTTTACATATAAAATTGCCACTTGATTTCTTTTATCAGTATGAATCCATCTATCAACTGCATTGTAAGCTAAATTAATTTTACCTCCAACAAACCATTTATAAAAGGGTTTATTGCTTTCATCAAGTATTTTATCCCATTTTTTAAACCATACGAATTGCTCTGCCTTTTCAGCCCAGTATTTCTCAATATCCTTTCCTTTTTCAAGTTCTGCTTCCCAATTTTTTATATGGGCTCTTTCAACTACTTCTTTATTCGGCTTAAAGATTCTTTTTTCTTCTAACAAGACATCTGTATCGTATGTCATTTTATTTCCACCGTTTTTTTACCTTTTATCTAACTATGCTAATTGCTTAGTTCTTTTTAATATATATATTTTACTATTATTAATCATTATAAATAATTATTAATCATTATAAATTAATTTTTTCCAATGGACTGTGGTAAAAAAAGATTGTTTAAAAATGAAAAAAAATATTTAGTGTTTACCTAAAATTTTATCCATAGATGATTTAATAGAACCCTTCAAAGGATTTAAAATAGTTTCAGATGTTCCTTTATCACCATTATCCTCATCAGAATTATAATTAGGATTTATTTGCCTTAAAACAAAATCTTCAAGCCAATCCGCAAGTTCATAATGCTGAAGGTCTTCAAAAAATACCCATGCGTAACCTTCATGTTCTGGACTTATAGTAAGTTCACCTTCTACTGCTTTACCTGACATTACAATGTGAATAGCTCTTATGAATGGTAAATTCTGCTGGCAAACCCCAACAACATGATCTAAGGCAACTTTTAGCTTTGTTTCTTCATATACTTCCCTTATAAGTGCATGGTCAAAAGATTCGCCCTGGTCTACTTTTCCTCCAGGAAGCTCCCATTTCCCAGAATTAGTTTTAGAATCAGTAGATCTCTTTAAAATTAGGATTTTACCATCGTCATCAGTTAATAAAATCCTCACTGCCAGACCAAAAACATATTCTATCATTTAATCGCTTCCTAATATTTGTTTTAATATTAATTTTCAGTTTAAATATATCTATCTATAAATAGGCAAGATAAAATGAAAAAAGTAGCTTTTGATTGAATGGAAAATAAATTAAAAAAAATAAAAAGAAATTAAAGGCTTCAGCCTTTAAATGCTCGAAAATCTTTCAAAATTCTACGAATTTTGATGCCACGAAAATTTTAAATTTTCGTATGCTTTGATTTTCGGCATACAAAAATTCTATGAATTTTTGCAGGGTTACATCATTGGAGGCATTCCACCAGGCATACCGCCCATACCTTCCATATCAGGAGCACCAGTGCCTGTTGATGCGATAACGTCATCAATACGGAGTATCATTTCTGTTGCTTCTGCAGCAGATTGAATAGCCTGCTTTTTAACTCTTTGAGGCTCAATAACACCAGCTTGGTACATGTCCACGACTTCTCCTTCAAATACATTTAATCCCATGTATAATGATTTTTCGTGAGCTGATCTTAAATCTACAATAGCATCAATGCTGTCAAGTCCAGCATTTTCTGCAAGTGTCCTTGGAACAACTTCTAATGCTTCAGCAAATGCTGTAATTGCTAATTGTTCTCTTCCACTTATAGTATCAGCATACTCTTTTAATCCCTTAGATATTGCTATTTCAGGTGATCCTCCACCAGCTACAACACTTTTATCCTCTACTGTTGCTGCAACTACACCTATTGCGTCGTCTACTGCTCTTTCGATTTCTTCTGCAACGTGTTTTGTGCTTCCTCTTAAAATTAATGAAACAGCTTTTGGGTCTTTACAGTCTTCTATGAAAGTTAATATTTCATCAAATATTTTCTTTTCATATACAAGGCCTGCTTCTCCTAAATCTTCTGGTTTAAGGTCGTCTATGTTTGTAACAACATTAGCGTTGGTTGCTTTTTCAAGTCTGCTCATGTCAGATTTTTTAACCCTTTTAATTGCATAAATACCATTTCTGGTTAAATAGTGTTGTGCAAGGTCGTCTATACCTTTTTGACAGAATAAGACAGTAGCTCCAGATTCTATAATCTTGTCTACCATGTCTTTTATCATTTGCTCTTCATTTTCAATGAATGCTTGCATTTGTGCCGGGTCGGTTAAACTGATTTTTGCATCGGTTTCAAGGTCTTTTACTTCAATTGGATATTTAATGAGAGCTATTTTAGCGTTTTCTATTTGTTTTGGCATTCCAGGGTCTGCTCTGCTTTTATCAACAACTATGCCATTTACAATTTGTGATTCAGCTACTGATTCTCCTGAAATTCTTTGGATGTTTATGTTATCAGTGTCAACTTCTCCATCTTCTTCAACCTGCATAACTGCATCTACAACAAGTTCTGCAAGAGGTTCTCTTGCTTTTTCTGAACCTTTACCAGTCATTGCAGTCATTGCGACTTTTATGAGAGTGTCACGGTCATCAGCATCAAATGCTATAAGGTTTAATATTTCTTGAGCTTTTTCTGCTGCTTGTCTGTAACCCATTGAAACAATTGTAGGATGAATATCCATATCAAGTAGTTCTTCGGCTTTTTTGAGTAATTCACCAGCTATAATGACTGCTGTTGTTGTTCCGTCTCCTACTTCGTCTTCCTGGGTTTTTGCAACTTCAACAAGCATTTTTGCTGCTGGGTGTTCAATATCCATTTCTTTAAGGATTGTTACACCATCGTTAGTTACTACAATGTCTCCAAGTCCATCGACGAGCATTTTGTCCATTCCTTTTGGACCTAATGTTGTTCTAATGGTTTCAGCAAGGAGTTTTCCTGCCATAATATTCATTCTTTGAGCGTCTCTTCCTAATAATCTATCAGTACCTTCTGGAAATATTAATATTGGTTGGCCATTGCCACCTAATTGTGCCATATAATCACCTCAATTTTTTTTTAAAATTGTGGTTCAGAAATGCTATGCATTTCTTCAACCTCTATAATCTGTGTATTTTATCAGTGGGTTAGAGGTTCTATAAATACTTTTCGAGAGACATATTTTTTAAATTAGTTTTTATCATAAATTTAGGTAATAAAAATATCTTTTTGGGTAAACTAAGCCTCAATTCATAAATTTTGGTTGTATATTTAGTTAATATATCTATATTTTAGAAATTAAGTTATTATAACTCCTTTAGGTTAAATTTTATTTTAAAAAAAGCTAAAATAAGATATTTAAAGCATTATTCTTCTAGTTCATATTCAAATTCAAAAATTGAATCTCCAGTGGATTCATTACTTGATAAATGTTCCATTTCATGGGAAATACCATATGCATTTGTGCCAGTGAACCTAAAAGGTCCTTTAATCTTTTTTAATGTAATTTTTTTATCCATAGGATTCATTGAAGCGTTTAATGCATATTCTGCATCAATTACAACCCCATATGGTCTTTTAACAATTTCTCTTTCCTTTTTATTCCCACATTTTTCCATCCTGTAAACTGAACCATTTTGACTTATTATATGAGGGTTATAAAACAAAAACATGTTTTCTAAAGTATATCCTAACATTTTTTCTTCATCAAAACGTGTAATTTTTTCTTTTACAGCCATTACTTTTGTTGAATTCATTTTAAGACTCCAATCTCCTCCAAATTTTATAGAAAATATAAGGGGAAGAAAGAGATCATAAGGAATATTAAGACGTTCAATTATTTCTTTTTCCTTTAAACTAAATGATAACTGCTTTTTAAAATCATCAATTTCACTTATGTTAACACCTTCTTTACTAACCTATTGAATCTATTTAATTATTTAAATAATAAAACCTATACAAATTCATATAATGATTTATGGAATAAAATATAACTAAAACAAATTTCAAGTTTATATATTAAATTAATCAGTTAAAACAATTTTTACTTATCATAAATTGAGGTTGAGAAAAATCGTAGATTTTTCGAACCACAAAATTTTAATAAAAATTTTGAGGATGACAATATGCCAGTTATAACATTTGATTATGAAGACCTTTATGAATTATTAGGAATGGAAATTCCAAAAGAAAAGTTAATAGAACTTCTACCTATGATTGGAAGTGATATTGATGATTATGATGATAAACAGGTTAAAGTAGAATTTTTCCCTAACAGACCTGATTATTTGAGTGTTGAAGGAGTTGCAAGAACACTTAAAGGCTTTTTAAACCTTGAAAAAGGCTTGCCAGAATATAATATTGAAACATCTAAAATAAATGTTGAAGTAGACTCCAATTTAGAAAATATAAGGCCATATATTGCTTTTGGTATTGTAGAGAGTGTTGATTTAACTGGAAATAAGTTAAAACAAATCATGGAATTTCAGGAAGACCTTCACTGGGTTTTAGGGAGAGATAGAAAAAAAGTAGCTATTGGAATTCATAATTTAGATGTGATTGAGCCTCCTTTCTTTTATAAAGCAGCGGACCCAAACAAAGAGTCATTTGTACCTCTTGAATGTCTTCAGGAGATGACTTTAAAGGAAATACTTCAAGAACATGGAAAAGGAGTTAAATATGCTCATTTAATTAATGGATTTGATAAATATCCACTTATTGTTGATTCTAATGATAATGTGCTTTCAATGCCCCCTATAATTAATGGGGAACTCACTAAACTCACTGAAGATACTAAAAATGTATTGGTTGATGTAACTGGTACTGATGAAAAAGCTGTTAATTACACTCTTAATATTATTATGGCCTCATTTGCTGAAGCTGGTGGTAAATTAAAATCTTTAAACGTAGTTTACAATAATAGAAATGTCCAAACTCCTAATTTTATGCCAAAGAAAAAAGAAGTAAACATTAAAAATGCAGAAAAACTTATTGGAATTGATTTAACTGCTTTTGATGTTGCAAATTATCTTAGTAAAGTTAGAATTGGAGCTGAAATTGAGACTCAGGATATAATTCAGGCCATTATTCCTGCATACAGAGTAGATATTTTACATGAAGTTGATGTAATAGAAAACATAGCCATAGGTTACTGTTTTAAGAAATTAGAACCAGAATTACCTGAAATTGCAACTATAGCCCGTGCAAATAAGAAAGAAACATTTGATAATCTTTTAAGGGAAATAATGACTGGAATGGGATTTTTAGAGACAATGAGCCTCATGTTAACCAGTGAAAAACAGCATTACAAAAATATGAAACTTCGAGAAGATGAAAGGGTTACTGTAGCCCAACCAATATCTGTTGATAGAACCATGCTTAGAAAAAATCTTTTACAAGGTTTAATGGAATTTTTAGAGGATAATAAACATGAAGAACTTCCACAAAAGATTTTTGAACTGGGTAATGTAGTATTTTTAGATGATACCTCTGAAACTTGCACTCGTGATGTTAAAAAGTTAGCTGGAGCTGTAACTCATTCTAATGCAAATTTTACTGAAATTAAATCCTTTGTTGATGCATTATTTGTAAATATTGGGCTCAAGATGGAAGTTGAACCATTTCAACATCCTTCATTTATAAAAGGCAGATGTGCTAAGGTTAGAGGAATAAATAACTGGAAATCTGCTGATTTAAATGTTAATGGATTTTTTGGAGAAGTTAATCCTGAAGTAATAACTAATTTCAACTTAGAATATCCTATTATTGCATTTGAACTTGAATTTAATTTGTAACTTGAATTATTTCTTATTTTTTTATTTTCCAATAATTGTGAGCACAAATTTCCTGTTTCTTGGACCATCTAATTCCACAAAAAACACTCTCTGCCATGTTCCTAAGCTTAATCTATTATTTTCTATAGGAATTGATTCACTACTGCCTATAAAAAATGTTCTTATATGTGAATCTGCATTGTTATCAATTAAATCATGCCCATAATTCTTATTTTCTGGAATTAAATTTTCAAGTGCATTTTTAAAATCTTTGATCAATCGTGATTCATTTTCATTTATCACAATTCCTGCTGTTGAATGCATAGCAAAAATATTAACAATCCCCTCTTTTATTTTGCACGTAGCAAGAATATCATCAATATCCTTTGTGATATCTATAATTTCAACCCTATCTTTTGATCCTTTAGTTAATTCGTATTTCAATATCTCCATAGGAACACCTTTTAAACTAATATTCAACATTATATTCATTTTCCGGCTAAATATAATTTTTTTTGAATAGATAATTATCAAGAAAAACCTTAAAACTTAATTTACAATCTTTTTAAGTTATTTAGCCAAATATCTGATAAAATACACTTGTTAAATACTTAGTTATAACATCGAAAGGTTCATAAGCACTATTCATGAACGTGTATTTAGGAAATGTCATATTCTTTTTGCTTGTGTGGTCATAGGTTAATTTTGCAAATAAATAATCTAAATCAGCTTTTCTTAATTTTTTTCCATCAACATTAATTGAATCAGGAACAGTTTTATTAGATTCCATATATTTATAAACCGCCTTTCCAACATCCCTGTATTCATTTATTGTAAGAACTCCAAAATAAGTGCTTTCCCCTGAATTAGCACTGTTTTGGAAATCTAAAGTTGCATTTTTTAGTGGATAACCACTTACATATTGGGATATTAAATACATCCATTTAGAATATCCTATTTTAGGATTTTTTCCATTCAATACATCTTGAGAACTTGGTGCCAGTTCTGTAGGATTCATTTGGTGAATACCTACAAGTAAAGAATTATAGCCAGAATTTAAAAACTTTTTATTGGAAGAATACGCTACATTAACCAGGCCCTTAGCAATTTTATTTATTTCTTCCTGTTGTGATGATGTTCCAACATTAGGCTGTATTAAATCAATCCCTGCACTATCTAAAAAAGATGCTGGAGAATATAAACCTGCAAAATATGGACTTGAATAATTATCATCATAGGACCTTGGAATATAACTAATATTTTCTAAATCAACACTACCATAATTTATAAACACAATTGCATCTAATTTTTGAGCTTCTGATTTTAAATAACCATTTTTAACCCCGATTACAAGATCAAACATGGATCCTGGATCTGCAGCTGCGATATATGCTGCAGTTCCATTAGGAGCATTTTTTACAGCCCGAGGTGCTTCTCCAGGATTTGGTGAATTTGGGTCAATAATAACATTTGCAGAGCTAGATATTGCATTTTTAATTCTTTTAAGCATCTCTTTATCCGTACTTTCTGAAATAAAATTATCGCTACTAATATAAATTGTTGGAATGTTGATTGCTGAATAACTACTTGTGGCGTTATTTGAAGCAGCACTAAAAACCATACTGGCTGATGCTCCTAAAATGAAAATAATAAAAATTAAAAATAATATTAAAGCTTTTTGCATTAAAACACCTTAGAAATAAAACAATAATTAAAATTGAGCCTCGATTTCGCTTTCTTCCATAATTCGCTCACAATAATAACACCTTAAAATAACTGGTTTCTTTTCAATTACTAAAAATTTAGTATTAACAGGCTCATCTGTATTGGTTATGCAGTTAGGGTTTGGACATTTAAATATTCCACTTATCTTGTTCATTAAATGGACTTTTCCCTTGTCTACAAGTTTATAATCCCTAATTATGTTTATTGTTGCATAAGGAGCTATCAATGCTATTTTATCCACTTCTTTAGATGCCAGTTCCCTTCCCTCTATTTTAACTATGTCTTTACTTCCCATTTGAGATGATAAAACATTCATTGCAATGGTCACTGTATTTTTCTGGTTAGGTAGATCAAGTATTTTAAGAACACTTAACGCTCTGTTTGCAGTTATATGATCTATTACCGTACCATTCCTTATTGGTTTTACTTTAAGTTTTATTGGTGTTTTCATATTATACCTGCAAATTATTTTTTTTATATTAATATTTAGTCTTAATCATCTTATAAAAATAGTACTTACTTTTTTATAAATTTTGGTTTAAAAACAATGAAAATGAACAAAAATATATTTTAATGGCATAATAATGTTATGTAATCAACTTAAGGCAACATTTTAAAAAATAATTATAACTCATATATAAAAGGTGTTTTAATGGATTCTAATGAAAATAATGAAATTAAAGACTTTTTTAGTTTAATCTGTCCAGAATGTGGTGTTGGAAATCCAAAAGATGCCGAAAATTGTCTTGTATGTGATAAAGACCTTAAAAATACAGTTATGTTTTTAGAGGATGATTCCTTTGACATTGAAATTACAAATGAATATTTAATTGAATATAGAAAAAAATTCTGGGGAACAGATAGAACTGGTAAAGTTACGAAATATGAACTCTCTAAAATTGAAAAAGTTGAATTTGGAGAACCAATTTCCCGGTTCATATTTTACTACAATGAAAAAAGAGTTGTTTTCCCATTAAAAGAAGAAAATATGGGAAAAATTAAAAATTATTTTTTAAAAAAAGGCCCTTAAATCTGTTTAAATTATATTTGGCCCTCTCCTAAATTCGCACCAGTTTGTGCATCTATAACAACTCCACTAACAATTTTACCGTTTTGTATAACTGGTATATCCCACACTAATTTTCCATCAGGCAATTTACTTAGAGTAGGGTTTCCAGGATATGCACCAGGCTCATTTATAAACTGCAAAGAAATTTCTTTTGCATGTTCAGAGGATATATTGGTCTTAATATTATTATTTACTTGTGTATTGTTGACGGAAGTGATATTAGTTTGGTTTTGAGGTGTTGTTTGAGTATTATTTGGATTTGTTATATTCTGAGTGGTGTTATTTCCTGTATTTATATTAGAACCTTGTAAAGAATATACATACAAACCAACGCCAGCTAAAATAATAACTGCAATTATTGCTATAATTCCTTTATTCAATTTTTCACCCCAATAAATTAATCAATAAATCTTTTCTATATTTATTTTTTACATTATATTATAAAAAAATTTGGATAAATGAAATTAACTTATCTTTTTGATGATTCACTCTTTTTTCTATCTTTAAAAGAAACCTTAAATATTTAAAAATAAAAAAGAGAAAAAAATGTAAATTTTTTACATCGCCCTAAAATCTGTCAAAATCGAAGATTTCGTGCCACAAAACCTCCGGTTTTGTTGGCTTCGATTTTATGGACCCTCAAACACTTCGTGTTTGGGGCATCAAAAAACTTTGTTTTTTGAAAGCCCAAAAAATCAAAGATTTTTGAGGGTTTTATTCTTTTACAACAAATCTTTCAATGAATTTAGCATATACTGGTCTTGTTATAAATATTCCTATAAGTACACCAAGAATTGTAGTAAATGCAAACCCTGAAAGTATTCCTATTCCCGAGGAACCTCTTGAAAATCCTATATACAATAATGGAAGCATGGCAGCAATTAATGTAGCTGCTGAAGCATAGATTATGAAGAACGCACCTTTCATTTTAATATTAAGTCCTGCTCTTCTTCTCTTGGACACTTTTCCCTTTTTAAGGACCTCATCAGTTATAATTATCTGGTCATCTACTCCCGTACCTATAGCTGCAATAATACCTGCAATTGCAGCTAAGTCTATATTCCAATGTATTATAGAAGCTGCTCCTAAGATAAGGATAAGTTCCGCCACACTTGTAAAGATTATAGGAATTACAAGTATGGGGGTCCTATATCTAGCAAATATAATAACTGAAATCACAATTAATGCCAGTAAACCTGCAATTAAAGCCCCATTTAAGAATTGATTTCCAAGCTCTGGAGATACACTGCTTATTCCCACAATTTGAACTTTTACAGGTAACGCACCTGATTGTAAAACAGCTTGAATTCCTTTTGATTCAGTTAAAGATTCCTCTCTAGTATTATTATTACCTTCAATTACTACATCAGTTGTAGGTACTCCATTTGCAACATTTTCTCCCACTTCAGGCGAAGTTATAAGTCTATCATCCAGATACATGTCAACAGGGGTTCCTGCTTTGCCTTTTGCAGCTTGTGCAAATTTATTAGCCCCTTCAACAGATATTGTAAACGGAACAACCCATTTAGTTCCAGTTACTTCTGGAGTTTTTACTGTTACTATATCTGTACCTGTAAGAACAGTTTTATTATCTATTTTTGCTTCAAATTTACCTGGTGTTCCAACAATACCTGCCACCTGATCAGGTTTAACTCCAGCTATTTCAACAATTACATCCTGATTTCCACTGGCCATTACCTTAACATCTTTAACACCGAATGTGTTTAAACGTTTGTCTAAAACTGTTGTAACCTTGTTCATCGTGTCTTTATCAACTGGAGTTTCCAGATGTATTTGAATTGTAGAACCTCCCTTCAAATCCAGTCCTTGTTGTATACCATATGTTGAAATTACAGCTATACTTCCAATTAAAAGGACAATAAGCAAGATTACACGATAATCCTTTAAAAAGTCCATAATGTTACTCATCTGCGACCACTCTCCATGTACCATCTGAGTATTCCAAGATTCATAAGCCATGTAGCTAAAACATCAGCTATAAGTCCGATTATTAAAACTGCAGCAATGTTAGACAGTGCCTCTGCTGAAGGTATGAAAAATACTGTAACAATATATAAAGCTGCCATTGCACCTATAGCTGCTGCAGCCATTGTAAGTCCTGTTTTCATGGCATCTAATGCTCTTTCTGTAATAGTTCCTTCTCTACGCTTCAATACACGTGTTGTTAACAAAATATCTGTGTCTACACTGTATCCAATAAGAAGCAGCAAAGCACCTACTGATGCCAGTGAAAGAGGTATTCCAAATAACGACATTCCAGCGGCAGCAATTATAATATCTGATAAAGCCGCCAGAATAACCGCCATTGAAGGCACAAAGTTCCGGAATATTATAAATACTGTAATAGACATGAATAAAAATGCAATTGCTAAAGCCCAATAAACCTGATTTAATGCCTGAGCACTTAAAACTGGACCAATAGATCTATAACTTGCTATAGTAGCCGTTCCATTCATGATTTTTGTAAATTGTATTACATCAACTGATCCACCCATTGTAAGTGCAGCTGTAGTGCTGTTAATAGAGTTAACTTTAATTTCAGTTATATTAAGCCCATTTTTTACCAGATTTTCTATCTGGGGTTGATCTAGGGGTTTTTGAAGATTTATTGTTGTTATAGTTCCTCCCTTTAAATCAACTCCCTGATTTAAACCATTAAATGCTAAAATTCCCACCGCAATCAATGTAATGATAATGGGAATTGCTATTAATGGTTTATATGATTCAATAATCTTTTCTAATTTCATTAGACCACCTATGATTCATATATTTTTAAATCCATTTCTCCAACTGTTTTTTTAGTTTCTTCATTTATTTCATACATCGTTTTACCTGCAGTTTTCATTAAAAATGAGTTTATCATTCTGCCGCCTCTTAATTCAATTTTTTCTCTCAGTCTTTCAATAGTTTTGCTGCCACCTGATCTCCCAAGAGTAGCAAATAATATTACATCTTTACCATGAAAATTACATTTATCAATAAGAGTAATTATAGCAGGAGATGGTTTTCCAGCCCATACTGGCGTTCCTATATACACTAAACCATATTCACTTAAATCAACAGTTGATGGAATTATATTTGTCTTGTTTTCCGCCATAGCATCAAATGATGTAGCTATATAATTTAAAGGGCCTTTCCTATCCTTTAAATCTTTAATTTCTATTATATCAGCTGAAAGTTCATCTGCAAGGGTTTCAGCAACTTCAGAAGTTTTTTTACTTCTGGAATAATAAAGAATAATTGTCTTCATTCTGTCACCAATTAATAATTAATATTCAAATTATTAGTAGTTTTTCAAGATTAGAATGTTATTTAACCTATTTTAATATATATTTAATGTATTAGATAAATAATTCAGTTTGCAGTTTTGTATAAAAAATTATAATCATGTTTTTATTTATTTAATAAAAAGATGAATAAAAAAATAAATTTTATTTAAACCCAATAAAGCCAAATTTAAGGGTGTAATCCCACAATATCCAATGCTTCTTTTTCATCAAAACCAAACATTATATTCATGTTCTGAATAGCCTGTCCTGATGCTCCTTTAACCAGATTATCAATGGCAGATATAACAACAATCCTCCCATTTTGGTCTATTTGGAAGCATCCGATA
Source organism: Methanobacterium sp. (assembly GCA_016222945.1). Taxonomy (NCBI): domain Archaea; kingdom Methanobacteriati; phylum Methanobacteriota; class Methanobacteria; order Methanobacteriales; family Methanobacteriaceae; genus Methanobacterium; species Methanobacterium sp. Next base: position 400,437 of record JACRPY010000004.1, read on the forward strand.
TCACAATAGTTAGATCCTCTAACTGCACTTAATCTTGGGATTTCATCTAAATCAAGAATTCTAACAAATGGTTTACTTTCATAAAAGCCATCATAAACTTCTTTTACATAATCCGATGTGACATCTTCTTTTAAAAAGGTGTGTACTGTTGTTAAAATTCCCCTAATTACAGGAACAAGATGGGGAGTAAATGAAACTTTAACATCACCAAACTTTGCCACTTCCTGTTGAATTTCAGGCATATGTCTATGATTAATGATTGCATAAGGAATTACATTGTCGCCACAATTAGGATAATGTGTAGCTTCTGTTGGTTTAATACCTGCACCACTAACTCCTGATTTTGAGTCAATTATCACCGTTTCCACTAGTTTTTCCTTTGCAAGAGGTAATGATGCTAAGATAGCGCCTGTAGGAAAACATCCAGGATTTGCAACAAGGTTAGCATCCTTTATTTTATCTTTATAAATTTCTGGAAGTCCATATACTGCATTAAGTGGAGCTGAATGCTTTAAATTATACCATTTTTCGTATATGTCAATGTCATCAAATCTGTAGTCACCACTTAAATCAACTACATTAATATCTCTTTCAATTAAGTTTGGAACAATATCCATTGATGCACCATGTGGTGTTGCTGTAAAAACGATATCTGAATCAACTTTTTCTGGAGAAATATCTCTAAATTTGAGATCCATTCCTCTTAAATGTGGGTGGACCTTTGATACATTAATTCCATTGTACTGTCTGGATGTTGCAGTAATTGTATTAACATTACTATGATTTTTTAAAAAACGTAGGAGTTCTCCTCCAGTATAACCACTTGCCCCTATTATACTTACATCAATCATTTTATCTCACCTAAATCCTTTTATGGTTAAGGTTTATATTAAAAATTACTATTTAAAAAAAAATAAGTATTTACTTTAAAAAAGATTTTAATCTAAATAAATTTAATATAAATAACCTACTTTTTAGATATTGGCCAAATCTTTAATATTTTAAAAATTTAAAAGAAATTAAGATTTAATCATTGTTCCAATTCCTTTTTTGGTGAAAATTTCCAGTAATAATGAATGTTTAATTCTGCCATCAATAATATGGGCAGATGAAACTCCATCTTCAATAGCTTTTATGCATGTCATTGTTTTTGGAAGCATTCCTTCAGTTATTGTCCCATTTTTTATTAGATCTCCAATTTCACCAATATTTATCTTTCTTATAATAGAATCAGGATCATTAGGGTCTTCTAAAATTCCAGGGACATCTGTTAATATTATTAACTTTTCTGCATCTATTTTAGAAGCAATATCTCCAGCAACTGTGTCTGCATTTAAATTTAAAGCCTCACCTTCATTATCAACACCAATTGGTGAAATTATTGGAATATAATCTTTATCTGTTAAAACATCGACTATGGATGGATTTATTGATTTTATTTCACCTACAAGACCTAAATCCACCATTTTTTCTTCACCAGTCGTACCATTTACTATCATATGAGGTGCTTTTTTTGTGGCTTCTATTAAGCGACTGTCTTTTCCAGAGAGCCCTACACCTTTTCCACCATGTAAGCATATTTTTGATACAATTTCTGTGTTAATTTTACCTACAAGGACCATTTTAACTATGTCCATGGTTTCTTTATCCGTTATTCGGAGTCCTTCAATGAATTCTGGCTCTTTACCAATTTTTGCCATTGCTCTTGAGATTTCAGGACCTCCTCCATGTACAACAATTGGTTCCATGCCCACGTATTTTAAAAGAACAGTATCCCTAGCTGTTGACTCCATAGCGCCCTCATCAATCATTGCATGGCCACCATATTTTATTAGTATCTTTTTTTGGTGGAATTTTTTAATATAAGGTAATGCTTCAATTAAAATGTTTACTGTTTCCATTTAAACCACTTTACTACTTTTTATAACTCAATAAAATTTTTAATTCAATTAATAGATCATGTTGAATACTCTGAATTAATTTTTACATAATCACAACTTAAATCACATCCAAATGCAGTTGCAGAATATTTTCCAAGATTTAAATCAACAATTATTTTTATTTCATCTTTTTTCATTATTTTTTCTGCAGCTTTAAGCTCTTCTGATTCTTCTGTAGCTATTATAATTCCTTTTTTTACAATTTCAACAGTTTCATCATTGGATTTAAATCGAATATCAACAGTTTTTTCATCCATTTTGGCACCAGAATATCCAACTGCAGCAATAACTCTGCCCCAATTAGGATCTGCACCAAATAAAGCAGTTTTTACAAGTGATGAACCTGTAATTGCTTTAGCTGCTTCTTCAGAATCTTTTTTTGATGCTGCACCATTAACAGTTACTTCCATATATTTATTGGCACCTTCTCCATCTTTCGCCATCATTTTTGCAAGTTCAATGCATGTGAAATCTAATGCTTTCTGGAAATTTTCATCTATTTCTCCAGATTTACCGTTTGCCATTATTATAACTGTATCATTGGTGCTTTCATCTCCGTCTACAACAACCATGTTAAAAGATTTGTCCACTGCTTTTTTAAGGGCTTCAGTTAGCTCCTCTTTAGATGTTTTAACATCAGTTGTAATAAAACAGAGCATGGTACCCATATTAGGTGCAATCATGCCAGAACCTTTAGTTATACCACCAATTTTAACTATACTCCCATTATTAAGAGTAGTTTGGACTGCTATTTCTTTTGAAAATGTATCTGTAGTCATTATGGCTTCTGCAGCTGCAAATGAAGATTCTGGTGAGTTTCCAAGAGTTTCAGCTGATTCGTTTATAAGCGGATTTATTATTTCTAAAGGCATTTTTCTTCCTATTATACCTGTAGATGCAACAGCCACATCCTCTGGTTTAATATTTAACATTTCAGCAACTATCTTGGCCATTTCTTTTGCATCTTTCATGCCTTCTTCGCCTGTAAAACAGTTAGCATTTCCACTATTTGCAACAATAGCTGAAAGTTCGCCATTTTTAATTATTTCCTTTGTAAAAGTAACTGGTGCTGCAAGGACTTTGTTAGATGTAAAAACTGCTGCTGCTGTACTTCCTTTGCTTAAGATTATGGTAACTCCATATTTCCCTTTTCGTGAGCCTGAAGCTAAAACACCGTCTACAGCACAAATTCCTCCATCTATTATTTTCATGAAATTTCTCCAATGATAACTATCCAAAATTTAGGTTTAATTATTATAGATATAAAAAAATAAGCAGAAATTTAATTATGGAGGTGTAGTTCCATTACCACTCGGGGTCGTATTTGTATTCCCGCCGTTATTCTTATTTTCAATATAAACTGTCTGTGAACTTCCTTGATCTGTGTTTGGTGTAGTTTGAGGTTGTGTTTCTATATTAACATTTTTTGTAGTTTGAATTTGAGGCATTTCTTGACTTGTGTTGACTTTAGTAAGGTTATTCATGTCATTTGTAGATAAACCCATTACTATTCCTGCTCCTGATCCACATCCAAATGCAATTAAAGATATAATCAACGCAACTATGGCTTTAGCTTCAGTTTCTGGCTTCATAATACCACTTATATTTCTTTTGTAAATTAATATTAATATATTATGCTGTTATGACTTTTTATCATAACTTGCAATCCTAAATTCTTTTTAATTGATTTATGTCGCTACTGCATATAAAAGGGCCAGTAAAATGGCAACTATCCCAAATTCCCAGAACCCTGCACTCCATCCAACAAATGTAGCTATAAACACGAATATAAATATGAAGAATACTTTGGACTTCCCATGCATTAAAAAGTCCATTATTGCCTTTGTAAACTCAGAAGGTATATAATAAGCATAAGTTCCATCAGCAACATCAAATACTACAGCAGGACTGTTATTCCAGACTTTAATTTCATCTGCTATTTGTGCTCTTTCTCCAGATTCTCTTCTGCTTTTACCTATACCTGCTCTAAGTCTTGCACCGTTATTTAAGGCATGCCATGCAGAATCAATACCAGCTCTAAGTGCTGCATCCTTGGTAGGCATATTAGCAACCAAATCATCACCGCCTTCTCTGTATCCCTCTATTCTTCCTTTACATTCTTTTTCGATGAAGTTTTTTATATCTGTCATTACTTCAACGAGTTTATCGCGTCCATTTTCGTCTATAAATTTTGTAGAATCTATAATATCTATGAAAAGGTAATTATCATATACTGCAGGAGTTCCATGCAATTTTTCAATTTTAGATGAGAAAACTATAGCATATTCTCCCCCTAATTTAGTAAATCCTACACCTGCTGTTTCTCCTATTTGTTTATTGAGATTAATTGCTCTTTCAATGGCTGCTGCGCCAGTCATACCTGCTGCAACTCTTACATGGATATCTTTGTCCATACCCTGCCCAATTAGCTCAATTCCAACTCTTATAGCATCATTTTTTGAAAGAAGCCTGGCTACGATTTCTGTTTTACTCTCTTCAATAATTGTACCCTTTTCTTTTCTAATATTCTTTACAAATTCTTTTATAATCGGATCTCTCTTAAAAACTTCTACATACAAATATCTGTCACTACCCATGATTATATTACTTAAAAGTGCGTATTCATCGACTCTATCTTCTGCAGATTTAATTTCTATGAATTTCCGTCCTTCAGGAATGTTTTCTGTACCTACTTCTTTTACAAGGTTTTGGAAAATATTTTGAGTTGTGATATGGGCTCGATCTATTTCTAATAACATTGTATTAGTGTAATTCATCATATCTACATATTCTCGTTCCTTGTCGTTAGTTGGGTAATATTTTGTGCCTATGCTTAAGACTTTGGCTTTTACAAAAAATCCAAAAAGCCCTCTCATTAGATAATCCATGACCATTTAGCCTTTTCCTCCTGGATATGGTGAATTTATGTAGATACTAATTTAATTTTCCCCTTTTTCTAAAACAATTTCAAATTCTCCGGGTCTTTCCATTAGCATGCTTGGTTTTACTGATACTATTGGAAATTTCCAGGTTCCTACCCTTGATGCCACTGTACTCGCGATATTCCTTGAATTTTTCTTTACAAATGCGTAATCATGATCATTTATGGTTATATTTACATTATATTTTGATTCTTCAACAACTTCATCAGAAAAAAGAATATTCAGCTCAAAACTCCCAGGTCTTGTAAATAAATCATTCCTTACAGCTACAAGCGGGGCATGATCCAGTTTTAACCTGTCTCCAACAGTTACTGCAATATTCCCAGCATATCTGACAGCATCTTTATAATCTCTTGGACTTACAAGTACAAAAATTATGAAATCACTTGTTTTTTCTGCGTCTTCCACCATGCTCATTACTTTACCAAATAAAGGAATCTTCAAAAATATGTCTTCTATTTTAGAATCAATTCCTTCTTCTTTGCTTTTTGTTATTCTGTCTATTGCTTCTTTTGCAATTGCAATACCACTTAGTTTCTTACTTTTTTTACCTTTATATGCGTCCAAACCTTTTTTTTCAAATTCATCAATGCTTTGATTACATATTTTCTGTAATATGTTTTTAACTTTCTTAGGTTTGGAAGCTTTTCCAATGAAAACTTTACCTTCTTTTATATTATATGGGATTCTTCTACTTGCAATATCTTTGAATTCATCGTTATATTCCCTGAATATGTCGTTTGATAATATTTTTCCATTTTCGTCTTCTGCAATTTTTAAAATGAAGTGATCTGCTGTTGTACCTGCTGGAACTTGGTGAATTTTATTTTCTTCAAGTAGTTTAGTGAATTCTTCTTTTTCGTCAATTTCATGTCTTAATGATGCATCGGCTATGGTAAATGGTTCATAACCTAACTTTTTTAATGATTCTATTGCGTTTAACACATTATTTAGACTTGGTTTACCATCTTTTCCTTTTCCAAAGTGAGCAACATTGGATGCATCAACAATTACTTTCAATTGATCACCTTACATTTATTTTCATATTTTGCCAAAATTCTTGAATTCCCATCAGCCTTATTTAATATTATTTCAACTTTATCTGCTTGAATATTTATTGTATTGAATGAACATATATCCTTTCCTCGAAGTTTCAAGGAGGAAACTGTTCCTGCTGTTACAAATGCAGTATTTTCAACAAACCATACATAGGGAACATGTTTATGTCCTGAAAGTACCAGATCTGCATTTCCATCTATAACTGATTTTAAGATATCTCCTGCATCAGTTAAAACGTTCCTTTCACGCCCTGTTTTTGGAACAGGGATAATATGGTGATGAAGAGCTATAATTTTATATAAATTATCTTCATTGGCTTTTTTTAGATTTATTTCCATTGATGCTTGCTGTGATCTCCCTATTTTACCATAATCTAGGTCAGGTTCACTGCTATCTAAACCAATAGCACTTATTTCATCAGTTTCAGCTTTTAAAGTTTTACATCTTTTTTTAATGATTCCTTCAAAGCATTCGTTTCCTATATGTCTTGCATCGTGGTTACCTGGAACAACAAGCATTTGATTTTCTATCAAATCTAAGTATTCTGCTATGACTTTAAACTCGTCATAGTAACTATTTTCAGTTAAATCACCAGTTATAATAACTAAATCTGGATTAAGCTCATTTATATTATTTATTGCACTTAAGAGGTATTTTTCTTTGAAATTAACTGCCCCAACATGCATATCTGATAAATGAGCAATAACTGCCATCTAACTTAACCTCATAATTGCTTCTGCAAGGTCTCCATTTGTTTCTTCTAGTGCTTTTTTAGCTTCTTCCTTGCTTACACCTGTTTGAGCAGATACAAGTTCTATATCCTCATCAGGAATTACAAGTTCAGTTTCCAGTTTTCTTTCTTTAGATTTACCAGTAATCTGGTATGTTTTTTGACCCATAAAATCCATTAAATTTACTTTAGGATTAGCTATAACAATTTCTTTATCCTTAAACTTAATTATAACTTCTGTGGCACCTTTAACATCTTTCATGTCCATGCCCATCTGTTTCATTGACCTTTGCATTTGTTTAAGTTGCTTCGGATTCATTCCTGCGCCAGGTATCATTATTTATCACCTTTTCGTGTTTTTACAGCTTGGCCTGTATTAAAATCTTTTATTTCATTAGCATTTAAAATTGCCTTACCATAAGCAAGTAAATCATCATTTTCATTTACGATTAATACTTCCTCATTTGCTTTAATATTTATATCAATGTCTATAACAAATTTAGCAAATATACTTTTTCCTTCTCTTGCGAATGGTTCAGCATCACTGTTTACAACAACTCTATTTTTTGGATACTCGAAGAACTGGTGAAGTCTTTTTGCACCAGGCATACTCAAGACAAATATACCGTCACTAGCACGTAATGTTGCAATTAATTCTTCACCATCATAAACATGCCTTATTTTGCCTGTTTTTCTACTTTTAATTATTTTTACATTTCCTTCAAAAAGTGCAACTCCTGCACCTTCACCAAATTGATAATCTGCAATATACCTTATTTTCTCTTTATCATCAAAATTTAATGCTATAGATTCTATGTCCACTTTTTCAATTTCAAAATCCAGATCATAAGTTTTAATAATCTTTTCGCTAATTATAACTTCTTTAAAATTGTTTATATAATTATTTACCTTTTCTTTTATATTATTCTTAGAATCCATATCTAAATAATTTGAAGTTTCATTTTGAGCTAAAGGATAAACCTCATCAATTTCAATTGGAATTAGTCCAAAAGGGACATCTACAACTGTAATTTGAGTTGAATTATCTGTATCCTGCTCATTTTCAACTTTTACCTTATCCAATTCATTTTTTATTCTGTAAAAATCTCCTAAAATTTCCAAATCATATTCTTTCTTTTTACCATAATCCGTTAAAACATTTTTAATGCTTTTTGAATACGGTTTTTTAAATGAATCTATTAGAATCAGTCTATCTTTTTTTGGAAGTCTTTCCATCCTATTTTCATGTCTCAATATTTCCGGGCGATTTAATGATTCTGGTCCTGAATAGAAGAATGCAGACTTTTTATAAGGAGGATCATATTTTTCTATTAACTCTATGTAATTTTTAAGGTTTCTTAATCCATCTAAAAGATATGGATGTGCTCTACATCGCTGTTCAACTAATTCCAATAAATTACCTTCAATTATGGCCTGTTTAATTTTTCTAATTTCTGCAAAACTAACATGGAGATTGTGTTGGGCAATTAATTTCATTCGTGACTCTTTTTTCATATTCCTTAAATCATTAGGTGTGTAACCCTGACATATATCGCAAGAACATGGCATATATGTTAAATTTTGTAATTTATAAGTCCCATCAGGCATTAAAAAACGATCATCCTGTGCATATAAAATATATGCTGCTGAATCAAAAAGATCACAACCCATTGCAACTGCAAGAGCAAATACCATAGGATGGCCTGCACCCATAAGGTGTCGTGGTCTTGAAGGAGGTAAATTTTCTACTGATGCCATTACAATATCAACAACATCCCTATATTTATAATTTTCAAGTAAAGGGACTACAGCACCTATAGGATAGACATCAAAGTTCATTTTTCCTATTATTTTGGCACATTTAGCTCTTAAATCAGGGAAAGTTGATCCTTGAACAACAGAATTCAACATAAGCTTATTTCTTACTTCAAGTGCTTCTTCGGCGCGTTTTAGTGTTATTTCAAGTTCTTTTTCTGCTCTTTCACGTTTTACATATGGAGGAGTAGGAATATCAAGTGAAGTTCCAATATCTGTTCCTATTTTTTCTTGAAACTCAATAATTTCTCTGTTATTAACATCTATATCTCCATACTCTGATAGCTGAAAAGAGCCAGAATCAGTGACTATTGGACCATCAAAATTTATTAAGCTATGAACTCCTTCTTTTAATGCTTTTTCTTTAAGTTCTTCGTTTTTATAGATTATATATGAGTTTGTTATTACTATATCTGCGCCATATTTCCCTACATCGATTGTTTGCTTTCCAGGATGGATTACAGGCATTAATGCAGGAGTTTCCACATTTCCATGAGGTGTTTTTAGTATCCCAATTCTACCCATTGCATCCTTGTATTTGATTTCAAAATTCAATTTTTCACCTTTTATTTAAATAATCATTTATGATAGTCCATTTATTAAATTTAACTTCATATTTCATTCATTTGTTACTTTAGATAATCTATTTGCCATTTCATTTATCCTTTCCTTTGAATTATTTAATCTACCGATCCCACATGTGCATAAACATTCTTCAAACTGTGGACAAACAATAAAACCTGCTTTTTTAGACTTTAAATCATCTGTTTTGAGCATTTTAATGCTTTTTGTAACTCTTCTTTTAAGTCTTTCATTTTTTATATCTTTATATAGATATATGGGCGTTTTTACAGTTGATGCAAATTTTTTAATTCCCCTTACAGACTTTCGTTCATCTTCACGTCTTTTTATTATTATTTCACTGGAATCTTTAAGTTGAGGATCTTTAAATGGAATTCCTGCATCACTTAATGATATCATTCGCTCATCATCAATTGGAAGAGATTTCTCAATCTTTTCAGGGTTTTTTGAAGCTATGGTTCCGCCACTTTTTCTCCCAAATGAGGGCCCTTCTCCAACATGAAGCCCTGCACAGATCATTGCCGCCCTAACTGGTGCAGCAGAAGTGTATGTTAAAATAAGTCCATTATCTTTTAATAAATATTTCAAAAGAGATAAAAACTCAACAGAATATAATTCTGGAGATTTTAAAGGCGAAAATGGATCTAAAAAGATAGCATCATATTTTTGACTTTGGAATTGTTTTATAGTATTTCGGGCATCATCAATAAATATGTTGATATTTATTTTATCATTTAATCTTTCTTTATGAAATTTAAAGCCTATGATTCCTTCATCATAAAATTTTTCTTCTATTGCTTCCTTAATGATTTCATAAGATTTTAGTGGATTATCTATAAAAAGAGCAGTGGCAATTGTTTCTTTTGATATTTCAACCATGTCCATTTCAATTTTGGTCTTATCATCTAAAAATTCTATGCATGAAGCAGCATTGTAACCTAAACCGCTGCATATATCCAGGATGTGAACTTCTTTTTTATCTTTAAGTTTTGCAGGCTTTACAAATTTCTCTATGGATTCATTAATGGCTCCATGCGTTGTATGCATAGTTTCTGATTTACCATTGAAGTTATTTGAGCTAAGTGTATATGATCCATCATCAGTTTTGATTAAACACTTTTTTAAATCTTCCTTAGCTTCCTCTCTCGCTGTTTTTTTTCCTTTTTTTTCGTTCTGGAAGCATTTTTTAATTATATTCAATGCATCTTCTCTGGGAGTTAATGCATTATAATCTTCATTTTTCATGATACTTTTGATTATATGAATTTAATGATTTTATTAATTTATGTATAAAATTTTAAAAAAATATTTAATAGAAATAGAGTTAAATTTAATTTAATAATTTTTAAATGACATTTATAACATTTATCGGAGGCAAATTAATGGTTAAAATAATAGGGATTATTGGAAGTCCAAGAAAAAAAGGGAACACATCATATCTTGTTGAAAGATCTTTAGAAGCTGCAAAAAATGTAGGGGCAGAAATAGAAAGTATTCATCTTGGTAAAATAGAAATTGAGCCTTGTAATGCGTGTGATATATGTAAATCAACAGGTGAATGCCCTAAAGACGACGACATTAATGATGTTCTTATAAAACTTCAAAATGCTGATGGATTAATCATTGGAAGTCCTGTGTATTTTGGAAATGTTTCATCACAGCTTAAAATATTAATTGATAGGTCAAGACCACTTAGAAGTGATTTTAAACTGAAAGACAAGGTTTGTGGAGCAATAGCTGTTGGAGCTGCCCGAAACGGAGGACAAGAAACAACTATTGCAGCTATACATGAATTTTTACTTATTCATGATGCTATAATTGTTGGAGATGGTGCCCCATTAGCTCATTACGGTGGAACTGGAGCTGCAGGAGTAGCTGGTGATGCAAAAAATGATGATTTTGGCATAGAAACATCACAAAATCTTGGAAAAAGAGTTGCTGAGCTTGCAAGAAAAATTAATGGCTAAAAATCTGTTCTAGCAGTATTTTAAATAATTAATTAAAATCTCTTTCTTTTACTATGCAAATGTTCTTTTTGTATGAATATTAAAATAGAATCATAGTATCCCACTTGGAGAAATAAGAAATGAAATTATTTGCAGATGAGATACATAACATGAATAACACACTTGAATCTTCTAATAAAATTTCAGACGATCAAAATAATAATGACCCTAACTCGTTTGATTCCATATTTAAACTCCTGCAATCCAATATATATGTAGTTATACCTGCATATAATGAAAATAAAACTATAAAAAGAGTTATAGAAAATTTAAAGGATAAAAGATTGAATATAATTATTGTAGACGATGGATCCACTGATAAAACATATAAAATTGCAAAAAATGCAATTAATGGCACTTATAATTCTTATATTTACAGACACATCATAAACAGAGGTTTAGGAGCTGCATTGAAGACAGGAATAGATGTTGCACTATCAAAAAATGCAGATATAATCGTGACATTTGATGCAGATGATCAACATGACGTAGAAGATATATTCCATGTAAGTAAACCTATTATAGATGGTGCAGCAGATATTGTAATAGGAAAAAGGAACTTTGAAGAGATGCCTCTTTCAAAAAAGCTTGGAAATCAAGTTATGAATATTATTACAAGAATTTTTTATGGAATACATGTAAACGACTCACAATCAGGTTTAAGAGCTTTCAATAGAAAAGCTGCAGAAGTTTTAGATATTCATTCAAGAGGCTATGGTGTTTCATCTGAAATTATAGGCGAAATTAAAAAATACAACTTAAAATTAGAAGAAATCAATATTAAAACAATTTATACCGATTATTCCATGTCAAAAGGCACCAATCTAAAGGTTGGACTTAAAATATTATTTAAATTAATAATTAACGCAATTAAAAAGGTTTTATAATGATAGAGCATGCATATCAACTATTTGGAATTTTAATAGGAATACTTGCCATTATACTGTCTATATTCCGATTTAGGGAAGGAAAAATGACTTTAGGCATGTTATCACTATGGATTTTAGTCTGGATTGCAGTTATAGTGGTTTCGATATTCCCTGAATCAACAAATTCCCTGGCAGTACTTACAGGGATTGGAAGAGGCCTTGACTTTATATTGATATTAGGACTTATTGGAGCATATTATTTAGTTTTTAAAATGTACAATATGATTGAAAACATGGACCAGGAAATCACAGAACTTGTAAGGGAAATTGCTATTCAAAGAGAAGAACTAAAAGAAAAATCAGATGTAATAAATGATAAAAAAGAAAATAAATAATTAATAGAATTTATAAGTGAAAATTTATGAAAATAGGATATTTTATAAGTCATTTTCCCTACATAAAGCATGTTAATGATGTTAATTACGATAAAGAATATGCTCATGGCGGTACAGAAATCGCAGCATACAATTTAGCCCTTAATATTGCAAAAAAACATGATGTAGAAATTTTTACAACATCTATTGACTCTGAAGATGCAGTAGAACACAATGATAATTTAAAAATACATCGTTATGCTACTAATTTAAAAATATCGAGTGCTAATCTTTCTTCTAAGATATTATACAAACCATTAAGTCATGAAATTGATATTACTCACGCTCATTATAATATGCCTTATTCTGATTATGTTGCTTTAAGATATGCGAAAAAAAAGAATGTGCCATTTGTAGTTACATATCACGCTGATGCTCAAGATAGCGGAGGTAATTTTATCCGGAATTTGGCAACTTTTATTTACAACAGAACTCTGCTTAAAAAAGTTTTAAAGGGTGCAGATGTGATTATTGCAACATCTAATTCTTTCATAAATGAATCAAGATTTTTAGGAGATTTTAAAGAAAAAATCAGAGTTATTCCCAACGGTATAAACATTGAAGAGTTTGAAATTAATCTTTCTAAAGAAGAATGCAAAGCTAAATTAGGTTTACCTTTAAATAAAAAGATAATATTGTTTTTAGGTAATATTGTATCATATAAAGGGCCAGATATACTTATTAAAGCATTTAACGAAATTAAAGATGAAGTAGAAGATGTCGAACTTGTTTTTGCTGGTAGAGGCGAAATGCAAGGAGAACTTATAAAAATGGCCAATGATTTAGGAATTATTGATAATATACGGTTTACAGGATATGTAGATGAAGAATTAAAACCTATTTACTTTAAATCTGCAGATATATTTTGTTTACCTTCAATTACCAAAGCAGAGGCATTTGGAATTGTTAATCTTGAAGCTATGGCATGTGGAGTACCTATTATTGCTTCAAGACTTGGAGGAATACCAGATATTGTTAAAAATGAAGAAAATGGATTATTAGTAAATCCAAATGATTCAAAATCCCTTGCAGATGCAATCCTATTTTTACTTAAAAATGAAGATATTGCCCAAAAAATGGGAAATAAAGGAAAAAGGATGGTAAAAGACTATTCCTGGGAAAAAATTGCTGAGGAAACTGATAAAATTTATAAAGAGCTTTATTATGGCTAAATAAACAAAAAAAGTTATATATATTATTAAATGGTGAAAATTAATGGAAATTGATTATATAAAAGGACCTAAGACGTCTAAAATTTTTGGAATGTCAAGATATGAAAATGAGATTCATAAAAGGATAAAGAATGTTGATTTTAACGTTATTGAATATAAATCATTGACTCATGCCTTTGAAAAAAAATATAAATCATTAGTTCCTCCAAAAAATAATCATTCCCATTCTAATTTAAAATCTAATAAAACTACATCTAATAACATAATTAACAGCTTAATAAACACTGGAAAAAATATTACCAATGATATAGATAGATACAGATATGCTAATTTAGTAAAAAATAAAATAAAAGAGGATAATGTTAAACATATAACTTATCAGGACCTTGCATACTTATTAAATTCTGTTAAACTAAAAAAAAGTATTTTAACCTGTCATGATTTGATACCATGGGCATATGAAAAAAATCGCTCTTCTTTTTGGAAAAATAACCTTATTGGATTAAAAAAAGCTGATAAAATTATCACAGTTTCAGAATTTTCAAAAAATGAAATAATTAAATATGCGAAATATCCAAAAGACAAAATTTCCGTAATTCCAAATGCTGTAGACCATTCAATTTACTATAAAAATCCAAATAAAGACATATTAAACAAATTAAATATTGGGGAAAATGAACAAATAATTTTATATGTAGGATCTGAAGAACCGAGACAAAAAGTTGATATTCTAATAAAATCATTTGCTAAACTAAAAAAGAAGTTACCAAAAATAAAATTAATTAAAATTGGAGATTCTAACTTATATGGTGCAAGAGAAAAGCTTTTAAAATTAATTGAAGATTTAAATCTAAAGAAAGATGTTATTTTTATAGGTTATGTGCCAGATGACGAGTTACCTGAATGGTATAATGCTGCAGACTTATTTGTTTATCCTTGTGCCTATGCAGGCTTTGGTTTACCTCCATTAGAAGCAATGGCTTGCGGTACTCCAATAATTACATCAAATACAACATCACTTCCAGAAGTAATGGGAAACGCAGGAATTATGATTAACCCCAACAACATTGAGGATTTAAGTGAAAATATGTATGAAATTTTGACTAATGGGAGTTTAAGGGAAGATTTAATTAGTAAGGGGTTAAAAAGAGCTAAAATGTTTAATTGGGATGAATCTGCTGAAAAAACATTTGAAGTTTATAATGAACTTGATGAATTAATCTAAATCTTTAAATCCATATTTGCCATTAATAGCATCGATAACTGCATAAATGACTGTTTTAAATTCATTTATTCTTCCCTGAAATATTAAAAATAGTGAAAAAATAAATTTTCTAAATAGAAATACTGGTAAAAATATTAAAAGATGTTTAAAGTCACAGTTTTTTCTTATCAGTAAAAAATGATTACGTATCCCATAATATAAAGCCATTGTTGAATCTTTATTTATTGATGATGATATTTTATGCCATATTTTAGCCTCAGGAACATAGATAACTTTAAAACCTTTATTTTTAGCTCTTAAACACCAGTCTGTGTCTTCATAATAAATAAAATATTGAGGATCTAATAATCCCACTTCATTAATTACTTTTTTTTTGATTAGTAAGCTACATCCACATATATAATCAATTTCCCTATTTTTTAAATTATTTTTTGTGGTATTTAAATGAGGGTGTGTTATCTTACCAGTATAACAGTTGATATCGCCCCCAATATATGTTATTTTATCAGGTTCACTGTAATAATAAACATTCGGGCCCAAAATTCCAATATTCTCATTATCAGCTTCATTAACAAGGATATTTAAAAATTGAGGTTCTACCATAGTATCATTGTTTAAAAGCAGTACAAAATCAGTATTTAAATTTTCTAGTGAGTATTTTATTCCAATATTGTTTCCTTCAGCAAAACCATAATTTTCATCGTTTTCTATGAGAATTAACTTTCTATTTGAAGGTAATTGAAATAAACCATCTTTGGTGTTTAACTCATTATTAGTAAATTTTAAGATATTTATAGGCTTATTTACCGAATCATATTTAAAAAATGGCGATTCTACTGTTAATTTGCCTTTACAATATTCTTTAATTTTTTCTATTGAATCATCTTTAGAATTATTATCAACAAGAATAACATTATAATTAGGGTAATCAATCTGGTAAAGGGATTCCAGACAGCCTATGGTGTCTTTCCAACCATTCCAATTTAGAATTATGATAGAAACATGAGGATTCATAATAATTTCCTTAATAATTTCATTTATCTAAATAAAAAATTATTTTGTATAATATTTTTTGTGCAATAAATGGATATGCTGTATTCCAATTTCCAATTGTTGTGGGAATCCATTTATAATGTTTATGATGCTTATTAATCAATTTTTTCATAGTAGTGAAATATCCGCTTGAAACCGGAAACCCATTTGATAAATGATGTACATACATAGGGATTGCATATACATCCAATTTCAGATTTTTTACACTTAAACAGTAATCAACTGCATATAAATGCCAATTATCACAATTTTCCTCATCAAATTGAAGATACTCAAATACGGATTTAGGTATTATCACCAAACATTCATCTAAGGTTTGTACTTTCATAGGCATATCAATAGGAATGCCAACATCTTTAGAATCTTTACCTTGCTTCATATTTGAAATTACATGTGCTTCTTCTTTAATTTTTCCAGCAGCACCTGCAATTCCTAGATTATTTAATGAATTTAATGACTTTTCAATATTTTCTAACGATTCAAATAAAAAAGCAACATCTTGATGTATAAACACTATATATTTCTCTTTAGCTTTTCTACCACCATAATTAAGTGCTTCTGCAGCTGATTTATACTTATTAACAGTATTATCAATTAGAATTAGTTCATATTCTGTATTTTGGCGGTTTAAGCTTTTGAGTAAATACTCATCTAAAACTTTCTTATTATTAAAAACACATACAATTGAAAAAATCTATTCCACCCCTACTCATAGAATCATATCATATTTATTGCTTTTTCAATAAGAATCACTTTAATATCTATTTTAAACTTCCTTTCATCAATCTTAATTAATTATATATCTTAGATAAAACATTAAATTAAATATAATTTATATTCTATTCATATATGAATATTAATATAACACATGTTATTTATGAACGCTGTAATTTTTGATGATGGATTTAGAACACCATTAAACAACGAAACAAACATTAACCCCTTGCCAATGTTATAGGAGAAAATCCTATTTTATGTATATAATGAAATTATAATCACATTATGGATTTAGAGACTTATTAATACATTAATGATAAAGAGCTTATTAATTTAAGTAATTCAAGAAAAGGAAAATGGAGAATATGAAATGAATAAAACAGTGTTAGTTACAGGGGGCACAGGATTTATTGGTAGTCATGTTATTGAACGACTATTAGAAGATAAATTTGATGTTATTCTACTAAAGAGAAGTTATTCTGATGTTTGGAGAGTTAAAAATATTCTAGAATATATACAAAGTTACAATATAGATGAAATTAAATTGGAAGATATATTCAAAAAAGAAGATATAGATTCAATTTTCCATATTGCTGCATATTACAAGAAATTCCATTCTTCAAATGATTTAGATTCCCTAATTTCTTCTAATATAACATTTCCTGTTAAATTACTTGAATTATCAAATGAATATAATGTTAATCATTTTATAAATACTGGAACATTTTTTGAATATTCCAATAAACCATTACCTGTAACTGAAGAAAACACTAAAACGCCATTTAATTTATATGCCATGACAAAGATAGTTTTTGAAAGTATTCTCAAGACATACGCCACTAAAAAAGAAATTAAAGCCACTACTTTAAATCTTTTTTCTACTTATGGCCCTAAAGATAATGAATACAAATTATTTCCTCAACTAATTAAAGCAGCACTTAAAGAAGAAGAAATAAAATTGTCACAAGGTTTTCAAAAGCTTGATTTTGTTTATGTAAAAGATATTGCCAGTGCATACATGCAATGTATGAATAATATGGATTCATTACCCAATTATGATGCCATAAACATTGGAAATGGTTTTCCATATAGCATCCGGGAGATTGTTTCTGTAATAGAAGAAATTTTAGGTAAGCCCATTGGAAAAATATGGGGAAATCCAGCTGAAGAAGAGATTGATATAACATTTGCCAGTAAAGACAAATCTAGTAGCATCCTCAAATGGGCACCAAAATATTCCTTACATAATGGATTGAATGAAACTATAACTTATTATCGTGATGAATATGATTTATAAAAATGAAAATTTACTTAAAATCCCTGGAATTAAGGGCAAATATATAAAAGATGTGGAAATTAAAGCATTAAAAAGAATTCCAGATGAAAGGGGCAGCATATATCACATGTTAAGGAGTGATGATGAAATTTTTGAAGATTTTGGTGAAATCTACTTTTCTTCTGTATATCCTGAAGTGATTAAAGGCTGGCATATCCACAAAAAAATGATTTTAAACTATGCTGTAATACATGGAATGATAAAGTTAGTTCTTTATGATGACAGAGAAAATTCAAAAACACACGGTAATTTAATGGAAATTTTCATAGGAGAAGAGAATTATTTACTTGTTAAAATACCACCAAATATATGGAATGGATTTAAAGGAATAGGAGAAACCAAAGCAATAATTGCTAATTGCGCATCAATTCCCCATGATTCAGAAGAAATATCAAGAAAAGATCCATTTACAACAGATATACCTTATGAATGGAAGAAAAAACATGAATAAAACCTTGATTAGACTATAGCCTATAATTGATATGGATAATTTAAATTATATATTATATGATAAAAGAATTCATTTACAATGCCAAAAATAAGAGATATGGTTAAGATTAATCCAGTTTTTAATTTTTATGGTAAGGGAATTTAAATGTTCAAATTTAGATATAATTTACTTGCTATATTTCAAATTTCTCTACTGTTTTTAAATACAGTTATACTAATTAGAGTTTTTGGAGCTTCTTTTCAGACCGATGCTTATCTAATTGCCAGTTCCATAATAGAAGCACTTGGACTAATTCAGCTAATGTCAGTTGAACAATTTATGTATTTCTATCATGATTTAAAGGTAAAAAGTGTGGAAGAAGCTTATAAATTTTATAATTCATCTTTAGTTTTTTCTATTGTAGTTGGAATAGCCTTTTTTGCTATTTTATTTGTAGGAATTAACTATATCATAGATATATTTGCATATAACATAGATCCACAACGTTATATTGTTTTAAAAGATGTTTTAATCATTTTGATAGTGGGCATGATTTTTAATTCAGCTAATTTTGTAAACCAGAGATTATTAAATGCTGAAATGAAATTTTCAATTCCATATATATTAGAAGGGATCTTTCCTCTTTTTATTTTAATATCTTTAATCTATATTCTAATTTCAAATAATCCTAACATCGAATTTTTAGCTTATGCACGTGTTTTAGGTATTATTATAGCATTTATTTTAGGGTTAGTTATCATTAAAAAGTTAGGAATTCCATTTAAATTAAGATTAAGACATCCTATGCTTAAAAGCTTTGTAAAAAATAGTTTTTCCATGAGATTTGGGCATAATATTCATAATCTTTTCTTTAATCCAATAACTACTAACATATTATCTTCATTACCTGTTGGTTATGCTTCATTATTTTACTATGCCCAAATGATTGTTATTGCAGTTAATTCAATGGTTTTAGGTCCTTCAATCCGAGTTTTGTATTCTAAAGTCTCAAATTATTGGGCAGAAGATGAAATTAATTTGATCAAAAAATCGATAAAAGATTATTTAAGGATTTATATTCCTTTATTTGTAGTGGCTTTGATCTTAACCTTTTTTATTATCCCAACAGCTCTTAATTTAATTAGTTCAGGTACATTAAGTCCTGCAGATATTGAGTTAATTAAATACATATTTGCTGGATTAGCAGTATGGTATTTGATTATAATGATTGAATCTGCTTTTGTATCTGTTGGAGTGGCATCTAAAAACAGCGTGATATTTATAACTACCAATACAATTTTTATAATAATTTTCTTTAGCCTTTCATTTCTACTTAAAAATGATATTGGAGTTTTTGCAATTCCAATCGCGGCTATTATAGGTCAAATAATAAACTTTATATTTTATAGTACATATGGCCTGAAATTACTAAAAATTAAGATTAGGGGGAGAAACCATAAACCCAAAAATTAGCATTATAATACCCACATTCAATCGAGCTAATTATTTAATTAAAGCTGTAGAAAGTGCTTTAGCTCAAGATTATATTAATTTAGAAGTTATAGTGTCTGATAATGATTCTAAAGACGAAACTAGTGAAATAATGAAAAATTTCGTGGCCGATGAGAGATTTAAGTATTTTAAAAATGAAAAAAATATGGGAATGGTTGCTAACTGGAGAAAAGCAGTTTATGAACATGCCGAGGGAGATTTTTTCCTAATACTTTCTGATGATGATTATTTTATGGATAATAAGTATATTTCAAAGGCAGTAGAATTAATAGAAATTGATAATAACGTAGTTATAGTGTATGCTAACGGTTATTTGTTATATGAAAATTTAAACAAATATATGAAGCTTGAATTACCGTTTAGTGGTATTGAAGATGGTAAAACTATATTTTTAAGCAGGCAGAAAGTCAATCCTCAAGATTTTACATTGTGTAACATTTTATTTGATAGAAAATTAGCTATGGAGCTAAATGCATTTTCTAATAATTATAATATCTCCTGTGATTCTGAAATCTTTCTTAAAATGTGCTTATATGGAAAAATTGGAGTAATAAATGATTTTGTATCTGTTTATTTAATACATTCAAGTAATTTGATAGATAAACAAAAAACAGATTTCAATATGCTAATCAATAATTTAGACTACATTTTTGAGCCTTACAAATTAGCTCAATCGTTAAATGTTATTTCAAAAAATGATCTGAAAAAATGGGAAGATGAAGTAATTGTGCCCATAATTACAATAAAATTAGTTGAGATATTAATATTCCATAAAGAAAAATATGAAGATGCATTGGAAATATTAGATAAAAAAAATCATGATGCACTTCTAAAATCCCAAAAAACTTTAAAATTAAGGATGTACACCATTTTATCCAAAATTAATATGGCCAGATTTATTTATAACCTAATTACATTATTAACAAATCAAAAAAGCTAAATAAATTAAATAATCAAGATATTAGTGCATTAACATGTCGATTTTAGTAACGATTGGAATTGTGGCCAAAAATGAGGCGGAAAATATAGAAAAGACATTAGAAAGTGTTATAAATCAAAATTTTAGAAAATGTGACGCATTTTCTAACCTTTCGGAAATCAAAGATTTCCGATTCCCAAACGTAAAGCGTTTAAGGCCACTAAAATCAAAGATTTTAGAGGATTTTGATCATTCAAAGTTTGAAATAATCGTTGTGGACGGTAATTCAGATGATAAAACTCGTGAAGTAGCAGAAAATGTTTTAAACTCTTCAAATATAAAATATCAAGTTTTAAATGAAAAAGATTTTGGTTTTTATGGGTTATGCTTTGCAAGAAACATTGTAATTGATAATGCCAGCTCAAGCTCTAAATATATAGCTTTTACAGATGCAGATTGTATTGTGGAGGAAAATTGGCTGCAAGAATTATTATTAGAAATTGAAAATACTGGAGATAAGGTTGCAGGAGCTGGAGGGCCGAGATTAGTGGCCTTAACAAAAAACAAAAAAGAGGTTGTTATTAACCATTATTTAACTTCATTTATTGCATCTGCAGGTAATCCTGCATTCTCTAAAAGAGATGTTAAATTTTTAGACAGCATTCCTAACTATAATTCAATCTATAAAAAAGAGATAATCCAAAAATTTAGATATGACGACAGTTTAATCATATCTGACGATAATGAACTGAATTACCGGCTTAAAAAAGCAGGGTATAAATTTGTTTACGGCAAAAATGCTGAAGTTTACCACGGTGAAACTGATTCAATAATGGAATTTGGAAAAAATATGTTCAATTATGGAGTTAATATAACAAACACCATAAAAAAACATAGGATATTTAAAATAAAGCCATTTATTTCATTAATATTCTTAATTTACCTTATTTTTATTATACCATTATATTTAATCATTGGTTGGCTTATTTTAATTCCATTAATGCTTTATTTCATTCTTGCAATACTTACTTTTGCAGAAATTTTGTTTAAAACAAAAACTGTTTATTCTGTAATTGTTTTTTTATTAATGCCCATTCAACATGTGTGTTATGCATATGGAATAATTTATAATCTTTTATTTATTAGACCTGTGCATAAAAATAATAGTTAGAGTATAGAATAATTGAAGTAAAGTTAAGTTATATGTTTTTAAATGGTGAAGAAATGATATATTTTAGAGGTTGTGTTGCAAGGGAAAAGCTTAATAAAATATCTGAAGCTACAGAAGAGATATTGAATCATGCCAATATTGATTTTAAATTAATAGAAACTGAAACATGTTGTGGATCATTTTTACTTAGAACTGGCTTTGTAGATGATGCAAAAGAAGTAATGGAAAATACATTAAATGAGATTGAAGGAGAGAAAATAATTACTTCTTGTGCAGGCTGTTATAAAACATTTAAAGAAGATTATCCTGAAATTTTAGGTGTCAAGCTGGATGTTATGCACACTTCGCAGTTTTTCAGCGAATTAGTTGATAATGGAAAGCTTGAAGTTGAATATTTAGATAAAACTGTTACTTATCATGATCCATGCCATTTAGGGCGGCATCTTGAAGAATATGATGCTCCGAGAAATATTTTAAAAAAAATTGCTAATTTAGTTGAGATGAAAAGAAATAAAGAAAATTCAAGGTGTTGTGGTGCTGGTGCAGGAGTTAGATCTGCACATCCTGAAATAACAGAAAACATTGCAAAAATGCGCATAAATGATTTAGAAGAAATAGACGCCAAAATACTTGTAACATCATGTCCTTTCTGTATATTAAATCTTGAATCTGCCTCAAAAAATGTAAAAATCTTGGATTTATCCCAAATAATTCTAAATGGATTGAAATAAATAATATCAATCATTTAATTTGATAATTCCTTTTTGGAGTATAAAAATGGATGAAAATAAATTAAAGTCAATGCAAAAATCATTCAAAATACTTGAAGATCGTAAAAAAAAGCTTTTATTAGGTGATTCTACGCGAATAGAAGGGCTTAAAGAGTATGTGAAAGAAATACGTAAATATAGTATAAATAATCTTCAAGAACTCATTGAAACTGCCATTAAAAACTTTGAAGAAAATGGGATAGAAGTTATATATGCTGAAAACTCTAATGAAGCTTTAAATGAGATTTATAATATAGTTAAAGATGAAAAAATTATAGCAAAGTCTAAATCAAACACTATAAATGAAATTATGCTTTCAGAGTTTTTAGAAAATAAGGGAATTGAACTTGTAGAAACAGACCTTGGAGATAGAATAGTACAGCTTGATCCAGAAAGTAAAGGACCTTCTCATCCTATAGGCCCTGCAGCACACCTGAATATGGAAAAAATTGCCCAAATAGCTTCAAAAAAATTTGGAGTAAATGTTAAACCAGAAGCAAGACCTATACTGGATATAATTAAAAATAATGTTTTAAAAAAAGTTTCTAAATGCAATATAGGATTAACTGGAGCTAATACTGTGGCTGCTGAAGATGGATCAGTGATTGTGGTGCATAATGAAGGAAATATCAGTTTAGTTTCCATGAAAGATATCCATATCGTTGTTGTAGGTGTTGATAAGTTAGTAAGGACTATTGAAGAAGGTATAAGTCTGGTGAAACTTGAAACAATATTTGCAACTGGAAAAACAATTCCCGCATATATAAATGTTATATCTTCACCATCAAAAACTGCAGATATTGAACAGATTCTCTTAAAAGATATGTATGGTGCAAAAAGAGTTATTGTGATACTTTTAGATAATGGCAGAACTAAAGCACTTAAAGAATATGATGAATGTCTTTTATGCATCGGATGCGGCAGTTGTATTGTCGCATGCCCTGTTTATAATGTTACAGGCTATGAATTTGGATACAAAGGATATTTAGGCGGTAGAGGTGTATCATTCAGCTATTTTATAAAAGATAATGAAACATGCTTTGATTCAGGACTTTTTAAATGCACTGAATGTGGTTTATGCACCATTGAATGTCCCTTAAATATTAAAACAAATAAAATGATTGAAAAACTAAGAGAAAACTCTGTAAAATCTGATATTTATCCAGAAAAACATGGTGAAACTGCAAAAAAAATTAAAAAAAATGGATCACCTTTTTAAGCTTGCAAATAACTTTAGGGATTTTTTAAAAAAATAGTTGAGTTGAAGGAAAGAGTTTAAATAATTTAGAGTATAATTTTTTACAAAATAAGAATTTAAATATTAATTTATAAATATTAATTTAATTATCAAGATGATAAATGGAGGTATATGCTTTGCTTCTCTTAATAAGTCCAATAAACACTGAAGAAGCACACGAAGCCATTGAAGGCGGTGCAGATATAATTGACGTTAAAAATCCAAAAGAGGGATCACTCGGTGCTAATTTTCCATGGGTCATTAAAAGTGTGCGAGAAATGACTCCCAAAGACATGCTTGTAAGCGCAACATTAGGTGATGTTCCCTATAAACCCGGTACAGTGTCACTTGCTGCCCTTGGTGCGTCAGTTTCAGGCGCTGATTACATTAAAGTAGGGTTATACGGCACAAAGAATTATGATGAAGCCCTTGAAGTAATGGAAAACGTTGTAAAAACTGTTAATGATTATAATGATGATGCTATTGTAGTTGCATCAGGATATGCTGATGCTCATCGAATTGGAGCAGTAAATCCAATGGAAATACCAGAAATTGCTGCAGAAGCCGGTGCAGACTTAGCTATGGTAGATACTGCAGTTAAAGATGGTAAAACACTCTTTGATTTCATGGATGAAGAAATGATAGCCAAATTCAATGATGAAATCCATGATTATGGACTTAAATCCGCACTTGCAGGATCAGTAAAAAAAGACCAGCTTTTAACATTACATCAGTTAGGATGTGATGTTGTAGGGATAAGGGGAGCAGCATGTATTGATGGAGACAGAAACTCCGGTAAAATTCATAGAAGTGCTGTTAATGAATTGAAGAAAATGATAGAAAACTTTTAATTCCCTAAAATACAAAAAATTAAGAAATTCAAAATTATTTTTTGATCAATTAAATATTTGATCAAACACTCAAAACTAATGTCATAAAACAAAAAATAAGTTTTAATAGCATTCAAATTATGATTTTAAAGCCGTAACATATGTTTAATGGCTTCTTAAATTTATGGAGGTATTTTAATGTACTCAAAAAAGTTAAAAAATGCTCCAGATGGTTATACTTTCGATGATTTTTTAATAGTGCCTTCTGCATCATCTGTTGAGCCCAAAGATGTTAATATTAAAACAAAGATTTCCAGAAATTATTCTATTAACGTTCCTATAATAAGTTCTGCCATGGACACTGTCACCGAATCATATATGGCAATTGCTCTTGCTCAAGAAGGAGGATTAGGAGTTATACACAGAAATATGACCATAAATGAGCAGGTAAATGAAGTAAAGAAAGTAAAACAATCTGGTGACCTCACAGTTAGAGATGTAATAACTATCAGTCCTGATGAATCCATTTGTGAAGCTAATCAAATTATGGACATGGAAGATGTAAGCGGACTTCCTGTTGTTGAAGATGAAGTAGTTATAGGGATAATAAGTAGAAGAGATATAAAACCTATCATTAACTCTGATTCAGAAAAGAAAGTAAAAGAAATAATGACTGAAAATGTCTTAACAATCCCAGAATCCACAACTCCAGAGGATGCATTAGATATAGCTTATGAAAATAAAGTAGAAAGACTTCCAGTAGTTAGAAACAATAAATTAATGGGAATTGTAACTGTACGTGACATATTAGAACGTAAAAAATTCCCGAATGCATCAAGAGATAAAAAAGGGAAATTTATTGTGGCTGCAGCAGCAGGACCATTTGATTTAGAACGTGCCATTGCACTGGATGATGCAGGAGCAGACATAATCGCTATAGATGTTGCACATGCTCATAACTTGAATGTTGTTGATGCTGCAAAGACTATTAAAGATAATATTGAGGCTGATTTAGTTGTTGGTAATATTGCAACTGCTAAAGCTGCAGAAGACCTGATTGCAAAAGAAGTGGACGGACTTAAGGTAGGTATTGGCCCAGGATCCATCTGTACAACAAGAATAATTGCAGGAGTCGGTGTTCCTCAGCTTACTGCAATATCTGATGTTGCAGATGTAGCAAAAGAACATGAAATCCCAGTTATAGGTGATGGAGGTTTAAGATTCTCTGGTGATATTGCAAAAGCCATAGCAGTTGGTGCTGATGCTGTAATGGTAGGAAGCTTACTTGCAGGAACATATGAATCTCCTGGCGATGTTGTAATTATGAATGGAAGAAAATTCAAACAATACCGCGGAATGGGGTCATTAGGTGCCATGACTGGAGGAGTAGGTGCAGGAACAGACCGTTACTTCCAGGAAGTTAAAGGACCAATGAAACATGCAAAATTAGTTCCAGAAGGTGTAGAGGGAGTTGTACCATACAAAGGACCTGTAAATGAAGTTTTATTCCAGTTAATTGGTGGCCTTAAATCTTCAATGGGTTACTGCGGCGCAGAGGATATTCAAAGCATGAAAGAAAATGCAAAGCTTGTAAAAATCACTTCAAGCGGAATGACAGAAAGCCATCCTCACGACATGACAATAACCAATGAAAGCCCTAATTATCCTACAACACGTTTGATGTAGGGTAATTCTGCTTTATTTTAAATATCTAAAACTAATTTTTTTTATTTTTAAAGGAATTCCAATGAAATCAATAATAATCCTTTGCGGTGGAAAAAGCCAGAGAATGGGTAAAGATAAAGGATCCTTATTATTAAATAAGAAGCCAATGGTTCTCCATGTATTAAATGCCATAAAAGATATTGCTGATGAGATTATACTGGTTTTAAGAGAAAACACACAAGTTGAAAAATATAAAAACTTACTAAAAAATGAGAATATCCAATTAAAAATTGTTACAGATAAAATTGAATCTCAAGGACCACTTGTTGGAATTTTAACTGGTCTTTTAAACATTAAATCCGAGTATGCTCAGATTTTACCTTGTGATTCGCCGTTTATTTCTAAAAATTTTGTTTTAAAGATGTTTGAAATTATAGAATCTAATGATTTCGATGCTGTGGTCCCAATATGGAATGATGAGCATATTGAACCGCTACATTCAATATATAAGAAAAATGTCATTGAGATTATTGAAGATAGTTTAAAAAATGAACGAAGAGACGTTAATTCTTTAATTAACAGTTTGAAAATCAAATTTGTTGATGTTAATGAGCTTGACCAAACTACTCAAAGCTTCCAGAATATAAACACTATAAATGAGTTTGAAAATATTTGAAAGAATTTATTTTATCTTTTTTGGAAAATTTTAAATTATATTTATCCTGTTTTTTTGTTTAGTTGTATTTATTCATCTCATCTACTTTTAAAAATGTAATAAATGGATTTTATAATAAATTACACTCAAATACTGGCTGTTTTTGCTTATGTGAATATAGTAAACAAAGGTAACCCTCAAAATTCTCAAAAATCATAGCTACAAAAAACTTCGTTTTTTGTGTATCAAAATCAAAGATTTTGAATGATTTTTGGAAGTTAGAAATTGAAAATCTTCGATTTTCAAATTCGCAACGAAAGTTGCGAAAAATGCGTAGCATTTTCTAAAATTCTACGAATTTTGGGGCATCGAAAATCGATGTTTTTCGAATGGTATATATATTATTTAATCTAATATATTATTGACTCAAAATATGAGGCCGATAAAATGAAAACAAAAAGAAGATATAAACATAGGACTATTTTAGATAGGAAAGGTTTGATTGAAAGAATGCTTGAAGACACTTCAAAAACCATTGATTCTATAAAATACGACCTTGAAAAGTCGATTGTGGATTATACCTTTGTTCCCGGCAAAGATATAATTGAAACAGATGAAGATGTCATAGTACATATAGACCTTCCAGGTATCAAAAAGAAGGATATTGAACTTAGAATAACCGAAACTAAAATTCGAGTTAAAGCAAAGTTCGATATAGAGCTGGAAATCGAGCAGGGAAGTTATATAACACTTCATGATCGAAAATCAGGTGTAATGAGGAGAACTGTAAGGTTCCCTAAAAAAATCATACCTAACGAAGCCGAAGCTAAATTCCAAGATGGTGTTCTAATCATAGAAGCTCCGAAACTGGAAAAAGAAGAAAGCTTTAACCTGGAAATCAAATAATTATTTAACTTAATTTATCTTTTTTTATTTTAAATTACTTTTTTTAAATCCAAAATTAGAATTAACTTTATTAAACTTAAGATATTATATTTCCATTAATGACTATGAAAATTGCAGTTATAATAGGAACAAGGCCAGAAATTATCAAAATGGCCCCAGTAATTGATGAGATGGAACAAAGAAATGTTGAATATGTCCTGATTCACACTGGTCAACACTACGATCATGAAATGTCTAATCAGTTTTTTTTGGATTTAGAATTAAGAAAACCTGATTATAATATTGGTGTTGGCTCTGGATCTCATGGAGAACAAACTGCCGATATGATTAAAGGTATTGAAAAAGTATTATTAGCTGAAAATCCAGATTTAGTTCTTGTTCAAGGAGATACTAATGCAGTACTTTCTGGAGCAATTGTAGCATCCAAACTCCATATCCCAGTAGGACATGTTGAAGCTGGTTTAAGATCATATGATAAATCCATGCCTGAAGAAATAAACAGGGAAATTGCTGATGTCTGCTCAAAGATGTACTTCGTGCCTACTGAAGAATCTGCAATTAATCTGCTTTTTGCCGGTATAAATCCTAAAGACATTTTTATAACAGGAAACACTGTTGTAGATGCATGCATGAGAAATTTAAAAATCGCTACTAAGAAATTAGACACTTCTTTGGAGATAACTGCTGGTGAAAATATTTTAGCACTTACAATGCACAGGGCAGAAAATGTTGATAATCCCCAAAGGCTCCAAAATATAATAGATGCATTAATTGAGCTTAATGAATTCACTATAATCTTCCCTGCACATCCCCGAACCATTAAAAATCTTAAAAAATTTAATTTACTTGAAAAATTAGAAAATGCAGAACATATTAAACTTATAAAGCCAATAGGCTATCTTGATTTCTTAGTTCTTTTATCTAATTCTAAATTTGTAATGACTGATTCTGGAGGCATACAAGAAGAAGCCATTACTTTAAACGTGCCATGTATAACACTTAGATACAATACTGAACGTCCTGAGACAGTTAAAGCTGGTGGAAATATACTTGTAGGGGCAGAAAAGGATAAAATGATAGATACAGTTAAAAAAATCTTAAGTGACCAGAATCTATATGATAAAATGAGTGAAGCTAAAAATCCTTATGGAGAAGGAGATTCATCAAAGAAGATTCTTGACTCAATTTTTAAACTTTATGATGAAAATAAGCTAAAAATAACCGTGCCTGATGATATAATGAAGGTTAAAAGTCGTAAAATTCTTAAAATTAAGGAAAATATTGATGTTGCTGAATTTGAAAAGAAAAATAAGGGTACAACTGTAAAAATGGTCTTTGAAAAGAGTAATGTTTTATATCCTTATGATTATCTTAATTTGAAGGACAAAACTGTTTTAATTGATGTTTTAAAAGAAAAGTAACATCAGATACTCAATAAACCTTTGTATAAATGTTACTGTTATATCAATAAAAAAAATAATTTCATTGTGCATAATGAATTAAATAATTATTTTTAAGATTAAAGATCATAACAACCTAAAATTAACCTTATAAATTAAATTAGCAGCTTTTCTAACAAGTCTATCCAATAAAGTGTAACTTAATTGTCTTGTTGGAATTTTCCAATCTAAAGATTTAAGTAATTTTCTTCTATCTGATTCTATTTCTTTTATCTCCATGAACAAACCATCTCTAATTGCTAACAATTTGAATTTAATTCCTGAAGGACCTTTTAATATAGAATATCCCCATGTAAGTATTTCTGTCATGATTAAAGAAGGAGATATAATTAAATATTCCCTCCAAGTTAAATATCTCCTTAAAATGATGTATCGGCCCTTTTCAAGGTGGTAAAGCTTTTCTGGAGTAACAATGAGTGTGTAATCATGATAAACAACAGAAGTTGGAACATATAACACATTTAATCCTTTGGCTTTGCATCTCCATGAAAGTTCAGTGTCTTCCATGTAAATAAAGAAATTCTCATCAAAACCGCCAATATCCTCGAAATTATCTTTTTTTAAGGCAAAACAAACACCTGAAAGCCCATTAACAAACTCAAAATCATTGAAACATTCAGGATTATCCCCTAAACCTCTTGTAAATGCTAAACCTGTAAAATGCTCCTTATTTCCACATGTGTTAATTTGATTCCCATTATAATAAAGAATTTTAGAGGTTGTGATTAAATTTTCATCTTTTTTTAAGGGTTTTAATACTTCATGAATGGAATTTACCTTAATCTTTGTGTCTGGATTTATTATAACCATATATTTGCCTTTAGCAGTTTTAACACCTAAGTTGATTCCGCTGCCGTAACCAGTGTTTTCATGGTTTTTAATTAGTTTTATTTGTTTAAAGTTTTTTTGAATGATTTCTACGGTTTTATCAGTTGAATTATTGTCAACAACGATGATTTCTAATGCTTTTTCTTTAATAAGTGATTTTAAGCATTCTTCAATGAATTCCTGGTGATTGTAGGTTACTATTACAATGCTGGTGTTTGAAGTTAGGGACATTTATATCTCCAGAAGTTTAAACTAATTGAATATCATATAAAATTTAATTTAGTACTTTGTGACAATAATTATTATTGTTTTTAAACCCAAGAAGTATAATTAAACTGTATAAAAATATAATTTATTGAATTAGCTATAAGTTGAAGAGAGTTCTATTGATTCTTAAAGCTTATATAACGGAGCTTAAATGAAAATTTCAGATAATCTTTTGAGAATTCCTGGCTTGAATCGCATCATATCCATTTTAGGTATTGATAAAGCAATTTTTTACACTGTTGTTGGTGTTATATGGTCTTCACTTGCCGGAATTTTATCAATATTTTTTATTGTGAATTATCTTACTCTTGCAGAACAGGGTTACTGGTATACATTCATGAGTTTAGGTGCGCTGGCTACTTTTGCTGAGTTAGGTTTTACTACTATTATTACGCAGTTTATTAGCCATGAGTATGCTCATCTGGAAGAAAAAAATGGAAAATTAGAAGGGGATGAAGATAAGCTAGATCGAACTGTTTCCTTGGTTAAATTTTCTTTTAAATTTTATTTGATAATCACATTGATAGCATTTATTATATTATCCACAATTGGAGTTATCTTTTTAAAAAGCTTCACCAATAATTACCAATTACTCTTAGCATGGGTATTATACTCTTTCACCGGAGCGTTTCTATTATTGGTTTCTTTATTTGGAGCAGTTTTGAAAGGATTTAACAAAGTAGAGAAGGTACAAAAAATAATTACCTTAGCTGGTTTTGTAAGTACTGTTTCAATTTGGATCGCCCTTTTTGCTGGCCTAAATTTGTGGTCCTTAGCAGTAGGTGGATTCGTGAACATCGCATTCAGTATGCTGCTCTATATTTCATCTTCCCGGAGTTTATTAGCCCAAATACTCCATGAAAATGTCAAGGGATATTATAATTGGCTTAAAGAAACCCTACCCTTGCAGTGGAGATATGCCATAAGTTGGGCATCAGGATATTTTATCTTCCAATTTATTGTTCCAGTAGCCATGTTCTATGCTGGTGCATCTATAGCAGGCCAATTAGGAATGTCTCTCGTGATGGTTCGTGCTGTTCAGAGTATGGCTGGTTCATGGGGAATGACCAAAGTACCCCAATTAAATATATTTGTTGCCCAAAAGAAACGCCAAAGCTTAGACGGATTATTCAAAACTCTCCAATGGCAAAGCTTATTAGTTTATACTTTAGGTTCTTTAGCATTACTCTTATTAATGATCTTTATATTTCCCATCATCAATTGGAATGTAAGAATACTACCCATAGGGGAGAATGTAATTTTATTCATTGCTGAAGGAGTTAATTTGATCATCTTCAACTGGGCTTTCTTTTTAAGATCCCATAAACAAGAACCTTATGTTAAGATATCTTTTTTAAGTGCCGTATTGACTGCTTTTGGAGTTTGGCTGAGTTATTACTTATTCTCATCAACATTACTGGCATTATGCAGTTTCTTAGCAGCACAGCTGATTATTTTAATTCCTGCTCGAAGAATTCTTAAAATCAAAAGAAAAGAATATGATGAGGGTAAGATAGGATATTAATATGGTTAAAGCTAAGATCAAAGGAGAGAATATGATCGAAGAAAACCTTGAAATTCTAATAATTACTTATAACCGAGCTAAAGATCTGGAGAACACATTTAAACAATTGATGGAGAGTCCTTTTTCTAATTGTAAGATTACTGTGCTAGATAACTGTTCTACTGACAAAACACCTGAAATATGCACTAAATATCAGCAAATATTTGAAAATATGCACGTTGTAAGACATAAAAAGAATATTGGGGCAAATCCTAATTATTTAAGAGCCGTCGAAAAATCTGAAGCTATTTATACCTGGGTTCTTTGTGATGATGATATATTTGATTTTAGTGAATGTGATGATGTTTTAGGAGAAATTGAATCTAATACACCTGATATTATTATAGTTACTTCACATTATCAATATGGATGGGAAAAAGGCCTTAAAACTACTAGCAATGAACTAATTAGAAAAGGTTCAAGATATTATCATACATTAAGTTTTATGCCTGCCATTATTTTTAAAACAGAGTTATTCGATTCTAATTGTATTCATAAAGGATATTTTAATGTATCTAATCTATATCCTCACTTTGAATTTATTAATAAGTCAGTAGAAGAAGATTTTAAAGTTTATGTATCAAAAAAGGGAATTGTTGAACCGGGTGGTTTTAATCAAAGAATCCATTTTTCAGTAATTCACTGGCTTGTAGTATGGATGAACAGCTGTTTAACTATAAAAAATAAATATATACGTAAAAGAACTATATATGACTCTCCTCTTGATGGAGGTTCATTCCTGCTATTTGTAATAATTTGGATTATTATGGAGAAAAAATCAAAAAATAAGGACAATAAAGATTTTATTAGATTCATTTCCGCGTTTATAATAGCATTTGGTCTGAATTGGTATATATTTGCACTGGTTCTGATAATACCATTCATGATAATCCCTTCAATTTTTTATAAATTTTTCCTTAAAAGTTTCGCATATTTTAAATATCATGTATTAAAAAAAGAACGTCCTCATAAAACAGATTTACAAATAGATGAATTTAGATATTAATTATTAAAAAAATTTAAAATTATTTACACTGAACTTTTAATAACATAGAAACCCCTAATCTATCACATTTAATCTAAATATAATTACTCTTAAGGAAATTCAAAATGAATCCCAAAGTTTCAATTATCATACTCAACTGAATGTCTAGAAATGATACCATAAATTGCTTAGAATCACTCTATCAAATTAATATACTATTTTAACATAATATTGTTGATAATCATCTGTTGATAATTCCATAAAAAAGATCAAAAAAGAAAAATCAATTATTGAGTAGAAAATATGACCAGAAAGCAGAAAAAATATTCTCAATCCCACAAATTAACAACCCAAATTAATCCAAATGTTTTTATATTAATTAAAATGTTAACTAAAATATTAGATTAAGCTAGTTTGAGAGGCAATAATGAATTTAAAAGTATTAAATTTAAAATCCATGGACAATTATGGAAAAATATTAATATTTATGATTTTAATAAGCTTATTAATCAAATTAATTATGATTGATCAAGGCATGAATATTTTATTAAGTAAATTCCTGGAGGATGATGCATTTTATTATTATTCATTGGTTTTAAACATTATTAATGGACAGGGCATCGTTTTTAATCTTGGAATTCCAACTAACGGATTTCATCCAATTTACGCTTTGATTTTAATTCCAGTTTTCTATTTTACACATTCTTTTGGTGATTATGTACCGGTTTATATTTCTTTGGTAATTTTATCATTATTTAATGTTTTAACTTCAATTTTTTTGTATTTAATAGTAAAAAATTTGTTTAATAAGGAAGCTGGATTATTAACTGCATTTATATGGTTATTTAACCCTGAAATCATGTTTATAACATTAAAGGGGATGGAAGTTCCCATTCAAATATTTTTCATATCTATACTTACTTACTATCTAATAAAATTAAATTTAAATGAATTAAATATACGCAATTCGGTTATAATAGGTTTTTTATTAGGAATCATCTTTTTAAGTAGAATGGATGGTTTTTTCTTAACATTAGGAGTTATTTTAGCTCTTTCCATACGATTTATAAAAAATAGGAGTATTGATTATTCCTGGCAATCGAATAAAATAAAGAGTATGGTTGCAATCCTTATTTCTGCATTTATAACTGTTTTACCATGGATATTATACAATATTCTCATAGTAAAACAGTTGTTGCCAGTAAGTCTTGCAGCAAAGAACATAATACGTTCAGACCAAGCTTTACATGTTGGTTTATATAATAATATTTTAACTACTTTTTATCCATCTCTTGTTCTATTGACACAGTATTTTTTCTTTTTCATTCAAAAAAATGTGTTTAATTTAGCGATTTTATTATTAATCCTTATAATTTTTTTATTACCCCCTTTTTATTTAGTATTAAAAAAAGATAATCCCTTTATTAAAGTAATTAAATCTTTAGATTTTTTAATTTTCTCAATAATAATTTTCTACCTTTTTTACTTTTTCTACGGAATTATGTTTAGAGAGTACTATTATCTATATACTTATTTCATTTTTACCATATTTCTCTCCATTGCATTAATAAGACTCTTCCAAATTTTTAAAATTAAAAAAGTTAAACTGAGGTATGCATTAATAATTTTATTATTAATATTTACTTTCATACTTGGAGGAATCAATAGATATGACTATGGAAATTTAAACCCGATTACTTTTGAAGTAATTAACTATATTGATACAAATATATCACCAGATCAAAATATAGGCAATTTCAATTCTGGCCTATTAAACTATGGTACTGGGCGTGACTTTATAAATTTAGATGGAATGATGAACCCAGAAGCTTATAATGCTCGAAAAGCAGGAATGTTAGAAGATTACATAATGAAAAAAAGAATTAAATACATCATTGATATGCCTTCGTCAATTAAAGGGATAAATAATGATAAAATAAGTCTTCAATATATAAAAACATTTAAAGGACAGAAATATGGAGAAGATCTCGTTTTGTATAAATTAAATTATTGAGAAATTCAATATTAAATTTTAATGAACAATTTAAAAATTAGGAATATCGAAAATGAATCCAAATGTAACAATTATTTTATTAAACTGGAATGGATGGACTGATACTATTGAGTGTTTAGAATCACTATTCCAGATTGATTATCCTAATTATAACGTAATTATTTTAGATAATAACTCCCATGATAATTCCATAAAAAAAATTAAAGAATATCTGGGAGGAAATATTACTGTTAAATCATCTTTTTTTGAATATATAAAAGGTAATAAACCACTAAAATATTCCGAATTCACCAAAGAAGAGGCTGAAAAAAGGAACATGAATTTAAATGATTTAAACCTCTCAAAAGTCGTAATAATAAAAAATGACAAGAATTATGGTTTTGCTGAAGGAAACAATATTGGGATTAGATTTGCCTTAGACAAATTAAATTCGGATTATGTTATGCTTTTAAATAATGATACGGTGGTCAATGCCAATTTCTTAGACATATTGATAAAATCAATTGAAAATGATAATGAAATCGGAATAATTGGTCCGCAAATCAATTATTACAATGAAAAAGATAAAATTCAGACTTTAGGTTGGAATATCAATTGGAATAAAGGAAATGGGCGCCCCACTGAATATTCACCTGGAAACTTAATTGAAGTTGATTTTATTGGGGGATGTTCCCTATTATTTAAAAGAACGTTGATTGAAGAGGTAGGTTATTGGGATAAAGAATATTTTGCTTATTGGGAAGATATTGATTTCTGTTATAGAACTAAAGAAGCAGGTTATAAGATAGTATGTAATCCTCATTCAAAAATATGGCACAAAGGATCAGTTTCCACAGAGAAAATTACTGGTTTCAATGTATTTTATAACACTCGAAACAGATTCTTGTTTATGAAAAAATACGCTACAAAGAAAAAATACAATATATTCAAATTATATTTCTTCTTATATGAATTCTGGCGTACCGCCGCATTATTTGTTATTACCAACAAATTAAGCGAATTATCATGTTATTATAATGGAATTAAAGCTGGATTAAGAAAATAAGAAACAAATTAAAAAAAATAAAGGAATATATAAACAGTGATATAAGCTATTAATATAACATTATAGAAAATTTTAGATTTAATATGAATATGTGGACGAACGATCATGATTGAAGAAAAACTGGAAATCATTCTTATAACCTATAATCGACCTAAAGACCTTGAAAACACATTAAAACAATTACTTAAAGGTCCATTCGTTAATTGTAAGTTCACAGTTATAGATAATTGTTCTACCGATGAAACTCCTGAAATATGTTTAAAATACCAACAACTATTCCCCAAAATGAGAATAATAAGAAACAAATTAAACATAGGGGCCAACCCAAACTACTTACGAGCAGTGGAAACTTCCAATTCTCTTTATACATGGATACTGTGTGATGATGATAGTTTCGATTTTTCTGACTGCTTAGATGTGATAGATGCTATCGATTCAGAAAAACCTGATATTATTATAGTGACATCTCACTTTCAACAGGGATGGGAAAGAGGGCTTTTTACATCAAGTAGAAAATTATTAAAAAACGGTTCGAGGTATTATCATACATTAAGTTTTTGGCCAGCAATTATTTTCAAAACAGATTTATATGATTCTAATTGCATTCATAAGGGCTATTTTAATGTGCCTAACTTATATCCTCATTTTGAATTTATTAACCATTCCATAGAAGAAGACTTTAAAGTTTATGTTTCAAAAAAAGAAATAGTTAAAAATATAGATGAGCATCACCCGGGATTTCCCCTTTTACACTCTACTGTAGGTTGGATGAACAGTTGCCTCCTAATTAAAGATAAAGAAATCCGTAAACAGACCATCTACTTTAAGGAAACTTATCCTGAGATAATTGAATATTTTTGTGTAATTATATTGATAGAAAAATTGAATAATAGAAACATCTTTAATTACATTATACAGTTAAAAAACGCATTTATCCTAAACTTTGGATTAAGTAAAGACCTTTTTATTTTGTTATTAATCTATATATTTGCTTTGGCGCCTGCTTTTTGTTATGAACTGGTTCTAAAAGCTTATATGATCAAAGATAAAGAAAGAACTGAAAGATTCTTAAAAGATATCAGAGGAGAAAGCAGTGAAAATAAATCAATTTTCCGTTATTGAATTTATTTAAATAATTATATTCTAATAAAGCTATGTTTAATAAAAACAGTTGAATTATAGTTTAATGGTTTTTTTTAGAATGGAAAATATTGGGATTTAAATCAGCTTGAAAATTTTATGTGGAGATACTATGAAAAACATATTTAATCGTGTGAATAAATATTATTTGCTACTTTTTCTAGCATTAATAATTTTTGCGTTCCTTATATTGTATATCTGGAAATTTACCGCTGATGATGCTTATATTTCATTTAGATATGCTCTTCATTTAGTCCAAGGTTATGGATTAATATGGAATATAAATGAACCACCTATTGAAGGTTATACCAATTTTCTATGGGTTTTACTATCTTCTATTGTGATATTTTTAAAATTAGATCCTGTAATATTCACCA
Source organism: Methanobacterium sp. (assembly GCA_016222945.1). Lineage (NCBI taxonomy): Archaea > Methanobacteriati > Methanobacteriota > Methanobacteria > Methanobacteriales > Methanobacteriaceae > Methanobacterium > Methanobacterium sp. The sequence continues at coordinate 438,092 of JACRPY010000004.1, forward strand.
AAATTTTGGGTATTAGCTCCGTAATATGGATTGTTTTTGTATATTGGGTAATAGCAAAGGATATGTTTGAAGATAAAAAGTTAATTATGCAAGTATTCTGTATTTCATCAATATTGCTCTTAGTTAACCCTGCTACTACGATTCACGCCGTTTCCGGTTTGGAAACAATGTTTTATTCATTACTAATACTAATTAATATGTTTTTAGCATATAAATTAATTTTATCAGCCAATAATAGGTTATTTTGGCTTTTTGCATGTGTTTCATTAATTTCCAGTATTGTTCGACCAGAAGGAATTCTCATCTCTACAGGATTATTCATATTAATCTACATTACTGCCTTAAACAAAAATGATGATATTAAAAATAAGATAAATCAATGTTTACCTTTTATTTTGGGATTTATAATACCAATTGGAGTATATATGCTATTTAGAATCTTATATTTCCATGAATTGTTCCCTCTTCCATTTTTGGTAAAATCTGTATCAATGGGAGGATTATTTAGTGGGATAGATGCATTGGGTTCTGCTATTAAATATATTGCCCCATTTGCAATAATAATCATCCTATATCTACTGAAAAATGTGGAATTGGTCTCTAAAAAGATTCTTAATTCAAAAATAGGTGTTTTAATCATTACAATGTGTGTTACCATCTTTTTTGCAGATGTTTTATATATTTTTTCTTTCCTTTTAATGAATTATGTTCAAAGATTTTATTACCCCTCTTTTGTGATTATATACATAGTTACAGCAATTTTCCTGGTTCTTTTGATTAATGAATTGAAGAATACTAAATTAAATGAATTATATAATAAAAAAACCAGTATTTTAGGATTTTTAATTGTTTTGCTCCTCTTATCTTCCAATTTAAGTTTTGTATTAGAAGTTCAAGGTCTGCATCATTCTGCAGATAGATTCTCATCATCATATATTCCACTGGCACATGAATTGAGTTTCGTTTCTTATGATAATTTAACATTTGCAAGTGTAGATGCCGGTTCTTTACCTTATTTTTCAGGATGGAATCATATTGATATTTTAGGGTTGAATAATAAATTCATAGCTAAAAATGGAGTTGGAACTGAAGAATATATAGAAAAAAATCGTCCGGATTTGATACTTTTTATTTCTACAGATAATAAAACAATCAATAGCAAAGAACAAGTACCATTCCTAGAATTTGCTAAAAAAAATGGATATATTCAGCTTCCATCTATCAAATATTTAGATAATTATTATCTAGTACCTTTTTTGGATCCAAAAACAAAAGATTTTAATAAAATAAAAAACAGCTTAGAAAAAGTTAGTAAATCATCTTTCAATTGATTTAAATGATTAAAATTTTTATTTATATTATCTTTTTATAAATATTAACTGTTTTTTCAGATATTTTATCCCAATCAAATTCTTTTGCTCTTTTTTCAGCATTTAAACCCATTTTATCTCGTAAATCCTGATTTTTCAGCAGATTTATTATTTTTTGGGCAATATCTTTTTCATTTTCAGATTCAAATAGAATACCTGTGTTTTCGTCAACTAATGATGGAATATTACCTACATTGGAAGCTATTACTGGTTTTCCACAGGCCATAGCTTCTAAAATGGTAATTCCAAATGATTCATACCTTGAAGGAACTGCACATATGTCCACGGATTTAAAATTAGAATATTTTTCTTCTCCAGAAATGTAGCCCAGAAAATCGATATTATTTTCTAAACCCAATTTTTTAGTGAGTTTCCTTAGATTTTCTTCCTGGGATCCTTTACCTGCAATATAAAAGTGAATCTCAGGAATATCATCTTTAATAATATTAATTGCTTTAATTAATGTGTCAACACCTTTTATTTTTTCTAATAACCCTATATAAATTATTGAAGGGTGTATAACTACTTTAGATGAACTAAAATTATCAATTTTTTTACAGTCAACCCCATTAGGCACAACATACACTTTTGCTCTGCTTAATTTGCCAATCTCTTTTTTCATTACCTCAGAACATACAATAATGTTTTTAGCTTTCCTAAAAGCATATTTTTCAAGTAAATATGAAATAAATCCTCCAATGAAGTTTAAACCTTTATTGAATTTATATTCTGTAGCCATTATACCGTGAACAGTTATTATAACCGGATATTTTTCAGGTATTGCTCTGCTAATGTAGTTATAAGGATAATGAGTTCCTTGAACATGGACAACATCAGGATCTATTTCTTTTATCTTGTTTATAACATTTTTAGCATCAAATGGAATTGTAAAAAGCATTGGAAGTCTTGATGACCTTTTAATAAAGTGAATATTCAAATTATTTGATTTAATGTCTTCGTTTCTATCTGAAAAAGTTATAATATGGGTTTCAACAGAATTTTTAGAAATTGCTTTGGCTAAATGATAAACATGTGTTTGAAGACCGCCATATGGTGAATTTAAAGAATAATCGCTTACAATCACTACTTTCATAATATAAATTCCTTTAATAGTTTATTTGAGAATATTTTAACAGGATATAATCTAAACATGAATATTTAAATATATAATACTCCATATGAATTTTATATAATTATATTAATTGATCTAACTTTATCTTTATGGACAAATATATTATTGTACATCATCAAAACCCCTTTAAAAATTATTTTACTTATTCAATGAGATAACAGCTTTTAATAATGAGGATATTCATGTTTAATCTAAAAAATATCAATTATTTGAAATTAATTTATTTATTCCTTTTTATTCTAAGTTTATTTGAAATCTACAACGTTGCTGCGAGCACTAATAACAATACATGGTTCTTAGTTCTCCTTTTTAAAACTAATATCATATATTTACTTTATTCCGTTATTTTCATAGTTGGTTATATCCTTTTATTCACAAAGATGGGCCAAAAAGTTTCAAATAACCCGAAATTTAGTATTTTACTTTTAGTATTATTGATAATTTTATCTGTAACTTTAAACTATTTAGGGAATATTCCTTCTATTGATCAAAATATTGACTATGATGATGCCTTAGAAATATGGATTAACCATCTTTTTTCATTTCAATATCCATATGACGCATTAACACAACTTGGACAACGAATTACTCCTTTTCCTTCCTTACCATTATATTCCATACCATTCTATTTATTAGGAAATGTCGCTTACCAGGATTTCATAAATCTTTTTATAATACTCTTTGTTATATGGAAATTTTCAGATAATATACTGCAGAGGAACTTTGGATTAATATCACTTTCAATTAGCACACCTTTTTTAATTTGCCTTTTAAGTCACTCATATCACATAACCCTAGCATCATTTACAGCTTTAGGCCTCTATTTACTCTTTAAAAACCGTTTTATATGGGGAAGTGTTATTTTTGGGTTGCTAACAGCATCAGTAGGTTATATCTGGTTTACAATACCTACTGTAATATATTATATTTTTAAAAAAGGAACATCTCAAAATTTCAAGAAGTCCTTATTTATTATAATATTGATCCCATTAATCATTGTTTTGCCATTTATTATATGGAATCCTGACATATTCTTCCATTTCGCCCCATTAGCTGCAGTAAGTGGTAGATTAAGCGCTTTTAAGTATTTTGATGTAATTGTTGCTTTAGCTCTTGCTATAATCTCTTTAATTTCTTATAAAAAGACAAACAATTTATTTTTCTCGGTTTTCATAGGATATTTAATATTTGAATTAATATTACCCTTACGTTCCATGTTTTTACTGGCATTATCTGCAATATTACTTGGAGTATATATGGATAAATTAAAGATTGATACTAACAAAATAAGTGATCAAAGTCAATCGGATTAAGAAATATAAAATATTAAATAAAATACTAAATATTATTCTCGTTATCACTAATTAGTTCATTACAAACTTCAAATGTTTTATCAGAGATTATAAACCTGAATATTTAAATATATAATATTCTATATGAATTTAATAGAATAATTAATTGACCTAAATCATATTTTTATGGACAAATATGTATATATTGTAATCAAAACTGTTTAAAAAAGTATTTTACTGATTCATTTGTATAAAAACTTTTAATAATGAGGATATATTATGTTTAATTTAAAAAATATAGATTTTTTGAAATTATTTTATTTATTAATTTTTATTTTTAGTTTATTTGACATTCGTAGCTTTTCAATTTACACTAGCAATAGTACATGGTTACCTTTTTTTCTTAAAGAAACTTATATGATATATTTAGGTTATTTTATTCTTTTTTTATTATTTTATGTAGTTCTATTCACTAAAATAGGCCAAAAAATTTCAGATAATAAAAAATTTACACTATTAATTATATCTCTATTAATAATTTCATCTGTAACTTTAACGTTTTTAGGGAATAATCCATCTATTAATTACTACTGTGACAGTGATGATGCATTAACAATCTGGATTAACCAATTATTCTCATTCCAATACCCATACGAAGCTGTAACACAGCTTGGACAACAAATTACTCCTTTTCCATCCTTACCATTATATTCCATACCATTTTATTTACTGGGAAATGTTGCATACCAGAACATCGTAAATCTTTTTATAATAATATTTATTCTATGGAATTTTTCTGAAAATAGACGCCAATTAAACTTTGGATTGGTATCACTTTTAATTTGTGTACATTTTGCAGTTTCATTTTTAAACCACACAGATCATATGACTGTAGCCACATTTGTCGCTTTAGGCCTCTATTTACTTTATAAAAGTAGATTTAAACTTAGTAGTCTAATATTTGGGCTTTTAATAGCTTCAAAAGGTTATATATGGTTTATTATACCTACAATAATTTGTTATATTTTCAAAAAAGAAAACTTCCAAAATTTCAAGAAATCGTTACTAATTATAATATTAGTTCCATTAATCATTGTTTTACCATTTATTCTTTGGAATTCTAACATATTCTTCCATTTTGCCCCTGTAGCGGCCGAAAGCAGCCTATTCACTGCTTTTAAGTATTTAGACATAATTGTTACATTGGCTATTGCTTCAATAGCGTTATTTTCATATAATAGAACAAAAAATTTATTTTTCGCCGTTTTCATAGCATATTTAATATTTGAATTTATATTACCATTGCGTTCCACATTTTTATTAGCATTATCTGCAATATTGCTCGGAATATATATGGATAAATTAAAGATTGATACTAACAAAATAAGTGATCAAAATCCGTCAAATTAAAAAATGTAAAATAAATGAAACGGAATGCTAAATATTAATCCCTTTTATTATTAATTAGTTCATTGTAAACTTCAATTGTCTTATCAGAGATTTTATTCCAATCAAAATCCTCTGATCGTTTCAAACTTTCATTGCCCATCTTTTCTTGTAATTTTTTATCTTTAAGTAAGGTTATTAATTTATCTGAAAGTTCATCAACTTCTCCAGGCATTACAAGAAATCCATTTTCCCCATCATTTACTAAATAAGGTATTCCCCCAACATTAGAAGCAATTACTGGTTTTCCACACGCTATTCCTTCTAAAACTGCTATTGGAAGCGATTCCCAAAAAGATGGTAGTACAAAAACATTTGCCGATTTAATTAATGAATATTTTCTATCTCCCTTTACAAAACCAAAAAATTTAACATCATTTTCTAAGCCTAATTCTTTAACTAAATCCTTTAATTCATTTTCTTCATCACCTGACCCAGCAATATATAAATAAGAATCTGAAATAGACTTTTTAACTTCCTGAAATGCTTTTATTAATGCGTATAGTCCTTTTCTCCTAACGAGAGTACCAATATAAAATATAACATTATTTTTATCGGACTGAAACGATCCAATACTCTTAATCAAATCTATATTCACTCCATTAGGTATCATAAACGTTTTTGAATCCGTCATTTTTTGAATGATTTCTTCTATTTGTGGAGCTACCACTATAATATTCTTAATCCTTGAAAGAGCGAATTTTTCAGCGAATTTTGAAAAAAACTTTAATATAAAATTCCTTTTTACATGATAATCCATTTCCACAGATGAAATACCATGTAATGTAACCACTGTTGGATATTTCCTTTGGCATAACATTGCAGCCATACAATACAGTGGATGAAATCCCTGAAAGTGAATTACATCAAAATTTTGTTTATTAATCTTTTTCATTAACCTGTATAAATCAAAGGGTAAAAGAAACATATATAAAGCTATATTGCTTGCTAATCTTTTAGATATGTTAATTTCCATATCATTTTGCTTTAAAATTTCATTTTTATTCCCATAAGTCAATACATGGATGTTTATATCATGTTTTTTTGATAAATAGTGGATTATATTATTTGTATGTTCCTCTACACCTCCAAACATTTCCACTCGAGGGTCACCATAAACCATTAGTAACTTCATTAAATTCCTCCCTCAAAAGCTGTAACCGTCCCACTATCATAAATTCTATTTTCTTTTTCTATTTTATCCAGAAATAAACGGTCTAAACCACTCACACTAAAGTGACCTCCTCCCAATGCACTTGTAGAAAAAGGATTATGTTCAAGGTCTTTCCTAACTAAAATAATTCCAGTTAAATTTCCATTTCCAGATAATATACGAGATGCATCTTCCACAGTTACATTATAGTTAGTAATACTGGGAAGACGATGCCCTAAATCTATATATAATTTTATGCTCGATGGAATATCATCAAGAATTCCTATATTCATTTCTGAATATTTCATTCCTTGTGTAGGACCTGGTGTAAATGGATTAACATTTTGAGCATTAGCATCATAGCTGGTCAACCACATAAATGATATTAAAATAACTAGTAAAAAAACTGTAGTAACTTTTCTAGGCGAAATCTGAGATATAGACATTACAGCAAGAACTACTGGAACTATAAGACAAATCATAACATAAATAAACCAGCGGGCAGGTAAAAAAGAATTTAAACTTAAAAATACACTGATAAAAACGAATAATATAACCAACCACCCATAAAGAGATATAGTTTTGAAATTTTTAATTTTTAAAGTAAATAAAGTCCCTATTAAAGCTAAAAATGAAAATAGATATAATGGAAGCATTTTCATTGCAGTAGTCGTAAAACTCTCCATGATCGTAGAAACAGCAGGTGCTTGATCACTAGCAGAAAGACCCCATTTTAAGCTATCTCCAACTACTCCCATCATTCCTGATGAATACATCCAGTAGTATATTACAAATACTGAAAAGAATACAATTAATGTTAGTGTAACATACATTTTTTTTTCAAAAACAATTCCAAAAATTTCCATTACTTTCATTTTAAAAGTATCAACTGAAAATATTGCTAAAAGAATAATCAATGCTGCAAATGAATCTATTGTATGAGTAAATATAATTCCAGTTAAAAATAGTATAGTAAATATGGTATAAACAATCTTTTTATATGTTAATTCAATCTTTTTTTGGATAAAAACCAAGTAGATTACTATGACTACGTATGTTATACCAAATGATTGAGGTATAATTAAAAATCCAATACCAACGGGATAAGTTGCTACAGCGAGAATTAAAAAAGACAATAATCCTATTTTATCGCCTAAAAATTCCTTAACAACAAGATATATAAATGTAAAACTCAAAAATTGAGATAATCCTGCAATAAACATGGAATTTTTGATATCAAGCCCGGTTAAATAGTGTGCTGATGTAATAAATAAATGCATGAAAGGAAAATTAGAATAACCTTTCATTTCTTCAGTAACGTGCCCCATATCCGTAATTAATGTTATTGACCACGCATGAGACCATGGATCGCCCCCGATATACCCATAAAACTGGTAAAATACACTTGCACGAACTAATATGCCCAAAATTATGATCTCAAACAAGATCAAATAATAATCTCTTTTATTAGTAGTTGAAACAATCTGAACAGCTATTAATCCCGTTATAATGGATATAATCACCAGAAATGATAATGGACGACCATATAAATCCTGGTTGATGATCAAAACAGAGAATATGAATAAGGAAAAGAAAATGATACTTATCAATAAAAATTTTGTTTTTGAGATTCCTCCCTCTGAAAATAAAGATTCTATGGATTTTGGAAATTTACCTCGGAAAATAAAGAATAATACAGTTGCAGAAATTAAAATTAAAGATACTTGTTCTAATCTATCTGCCCCTAATTTAAAGCCCAAAAAGAAGGCTGAAATTCCAGATACAAGTAATAAAATTCCAATAATTATATCTGCATTGTTAATTACCTTCCAGATATGTTTTTTTTCCTTATCTATAATTTCTTCGATGAATCTCATTAATTTTCACCTAAATAATAGTGTAAAATTGCATATAGGACAAATAAAAGGAAATACGGAGCCATATAAACAGATTTAATCCCAAAATTCCTTATTAAAAATATTATATGGTTTCTAATAAAATAGTAGGACCATGAATATAATGGAAGCCTACAGCCCCCTTCACTTTCAACATTGTGAAACATTATGGCTTCAGGCTGAAAATATAATTTATATCCCTTTTTTGTAAGTTTAAAATGAAAATCTGATTCTTCACCAGTATAACTTCCTTTATATGCATTTTCTTCATATCTAAACTCATCATAAATATTTTTAGGATATAATGAGCATGAATGACAATCATTAACCTCAATTACTTCTTTAAAGTCCGCTGAAAAGTTTCTATAAATTAAACCAGTTTTTTTATCAATTACTGAGGGATTATGGGATAATTCTTCCTCTTTTGAACGTCTGGCAAAGTTTAACATGTTTCTTTTCTTTCCTTCATCTTCAAAACTTGATATTAACGCCGGACAAACCGACCCAACATTTATTCCATCCTTACTAATGTTTTGATATGTTTCAACCAGTAATTTTATACAATCTTCCTTTAAAACCATGTCATCTTCTGTAAATAAAATAAAATCTCCAGAAGTTTTATCTATAGCTGCGTTCCTATTTCCAGGTAAGCCTAAATTATTCTCATTCCTATAGTATTTTATTCTATCATCCTTAAAACTAGTGCAAACCTCTTCTGTTTTATCTGATGATCCATCATCAGATATTATTAATTCCCAGTTGCTATATTCCTGCGAAATAACCGAATTTATGCAATTACTAATTATATTTCCCCTATTGTATGTAGGGAGAATAACTGAGACTTTTGGATGATTATTGTCCATATTTTTACCAATTATTTTTATTTTAAATGCATATATAAACTTAATTTAATTAAAAAGATTTTAAATCACCTTATTATCTTGTTGTGCTTACTTTTTCCCATAATACTGAATATTTACCAAATATAAAATCTTTCCATGCCAATAATATTAGATATTCATTCAATAAAACATAATACGCAATACTGGGGAAAGATTTTATTGAAAATCCTGATTTTGAAGCTTCATTTTTAATTATTTTTGATTTTAAGTAAGTTAATATCCCAAAAACCAGTGCAAATATAATTAAAGTTAAAATGAGATTTGTAATTATAATGTTTAAATCCATAATTATTAAATACAGAACTGGGATTGCTATTAATATAAACGGCGAAAACATGACTAATGCCTTGTGGGAAGGAAAAATTAGAAATGAATAATAATTTTTAGGAGGTATCCAGTAGTTTAAATGTTTAAAGATGGTTTGGATAGTTCCAATACTTGTCCTTCTCTTTTGTATTATTATTTCTTCTGCTGTTGTAGGGGATGGTTCATAGAAAACAGCTTTTGGTTCGTATTCAATTTTATATCCATTTCTTCTAATTTGAATGGCCATGTCCAGGTCTTCTGATAACATTCTTGTGTCTGCATCCACAATATCTTTCCGCCATGCATTTATTTCTCCATGAAATAGGCATGCTGAATCTAAAGCTGCTTCTCCTTTTCTCATTATGAATTCTAAATCCAAATAGAATTGATTTGAAGATGTAATTGAGCTACCAGTAGCAGGTAATGTATGTTTACCTCCAACAGTACCAATTTTGGGATCTTCAAAATGGGGCATCATTTCTTTTAAAACATTTTCTTCAAAGGTGGTGTTTGCATCAGTTACTAATATTATATCTCCCTTTGAATTCTTTTTTCCAAAATTAATAGCCGATGCTTTACCTTTCCTTTCTTTTTCAACTAATAAACTTAATTTAGGATTTCGAGTTCTGTTTTTTATTATTTTTTCCACTATTTCCCTTGTTTTATCTTCAGAACCTGAATCAACCACAATAATTTCATATTTATCATCAGGATAATCAAGAACATCTAAATTCTTAATTCTCTCATCAATTACCTTTTCTTCATTAAATGTAGGTACTAAAATTGATACAAATGGCTTATAGGCATAATCCTTATGTTTTTTATCTCCTCTAAGTGCAATTATAGCCATTAAAGCAGGATAACCTACAAACTGCCATATTACAAGAAATGATAAAATATAAAGAATTATAACTAAAATTAATGTTAATATCATAGTTTCTCATCGTTTTTTAAATTTTAATAAACACATAATCATTTTTAAGTTAATATAGAAGTCTTATATTATTTTTTTGATTTTTTCAGATAACACACTTAATCCATGCACCCAATAATAATTAGATTCTGATCCCATTATTTTCACATTACCTTCTTTTAAAGCTTCCCTAATCTCTCCATTTACTTTAATTTTTCCTTTACCTATTTCAAATCCAAGATGAGCATCGCTTCCAGCCGTAACTGCTTTTTTATACTTTATTGCGAGTTTAAGTGATTTTATATTATCTGATTTAATGGATCTGGCGTTAAATGCTTCTATTAAATCAACGCTATCTATAATTTTTTCTGGGAATTCATAATGCCTGTAAGGATGTGCTAAGGAAATTAAACCATCCTGTGATTTTATTTCATCTACAACCTCCAGAAAATTCCTACTTTTTATTTCTTCATTTAAAAATAATCCCAATATATCCCCATATTCTGTTCTTATCTCAGCACCGACAATTAAATCAAAATCAACGTCATTGTTAATTTTTAAAGCAGTTATTCCACCTTTAATTGTGTTATGATCAGTAATTGCAACTCCTTTTAACGATTTTTTCTTTGCAATCTTAATTATTTTAGCTGGATCAAGAAAAGAATCATTTGAATATTTTGAATGAACATGTAAGTCGTATTCCATTTAAATTCCCCGCATAGCATTAAATCTTCCTTTTTAACTGAATTTGAACATAATCATTCATTAAATGTCCCATAATCATTTTCAAGAACTTCACGTATGGATGTAAATTTGAAATTTTTAAGTAGCATCTCAATTTTCCCTAAAGTTGAATTAACACCGTGATAAACTATAAATTTTGATTTAAATGGCAAATGTAGCTTAGGTATATTAGGATTTATTTCCCGAGGATGTGTATAAATTACAAACGGCCTATCTTTATTAATTTGTCTTAAACCTGCTTTTAAAATCCATGCTGGAATTGTTCTAAGATAAAATCCTCCTGAAAATGGGAAATTTTTACCCAATAACCTTAAAACTGTTGATGGGAATTCTAATAGTTTACCATTAGGATCGTTTACTGCTAAATCTTCTTTAGAAGGCCTATAAATATTTAATGGAGCTTCAGGAAGACCATAAAGCATTGTTTTTATGGGGAATATGCTGGCGTCATACCTAAATTTGTATTTTTCAAGAACTTCGAATGCCCATCTATTTTCATTATTAATGGAAAATGAAGGTGCTCTAAACCCTAAAGGCTTTTCATGAGTTATTTTATACAAAATATCTATAGATTTCTTTATTTCATCTTCAAATTCACTTCTTTCAAGTTTATTAACGGGTTTATGGGAATAGCCATGTGATGCAATTTCATGGCCCGCATCATTTATTTTTTCTATTAATTCCGGCTCTTTTTGAGCTACACAGCCTAATACAAAAAATGTGGAATTTACATTATATTTTTCCAGTAAATTTAAAAGTTTTTCTGTAGATTCTCCCAACTGAGGGTCTTCTTTCTTAAATTCATATCCTTTTAAGAATTCATTGTGCCACCAGTATTCTAAATCTATACTAAATGCATTAATCATCGTCTTTCCTCAAAACAAACTTCCACATGTCTTTATCAAAAATATATCTTAAAGTTGCTAAAATGAACCCAAATGTAGGCCCTGGATCACTCCAAGAGAGCATATCGTCAGGATTACTGAAATTCAGGAGCTTTTTAATATTCTTTAGTTTATTTGGAGAATTTAAAAACCATAAAATATCTCCAGGTAATAGCCATCTGCAATATATATCTTCTTTATAATCCAAATCTTCATCAATATCCTCATTCATAATCATTTTATAGAGCCGGTAAGGAAAATCAGCCCCTGCTAATATGGAAAGTTGTAGAGAACCCCAAAATCTGGGATTTACTTCCATTAATTTTAATGAATTATCCCGTGAATCCACTCTAAATTCAACCATTCCCACTCCTTCCCAATTCATGGCTTTTAAAAGTTTAAATGCTGTTTCTATGGCTTTATTTGAGGTTTCATTTTTAATTGTTTTTCTAAGTGTGCTTGGACCACCAGAAACTGGATAAGACCTTATCCTTTTTTGAACTGTCACATTTTTAGGTTCTGATCCATTATTAAATAGTGTATAAACTCCTAATTCGCCACCATATGGAATATATTCCTGTATAAGTACTTTACCATAATTAGAACTTATTTTTTTAAAATCAGTATGTAGTTCATCCCAAAAATTACAAATTTTAACTCCTCTGCGTCCTGAACTAATTCTTGGCTTTATTACTACTGGATATTCTAAATTATCTTTAATTTTATTTAATTCTTCAACATCATTAATAAAAAAAGTTTTAGGGCACGGTAAACCATTTTCAATTGCTATTTTTAATGTAAGTCCTTTATCATAGCCTTTCATGAAAATTTCCGGACTAGGTAAAGCTATTTTCGTATATTTTGATATTTCTTCCCAATTGTCCATTATTGGTTTAAGACAGGCATCTGCAACAGGAAATATAACATCAAATTGCTCCTTTTTAATTAGTTGAATTAGATATTCCACAAATCCCTCAGGATCCTTTGTTGGGGATGGATAAACAACTCTTTCTTTACAGTATTTAGAAAAAAACCCGGTAGTAAATCTGGTTTCTTCTCCTGCTGTAACATAAACTCCTTTTTTTCCTAAAGATCTAATTACTGCAAGAGAACTTCTCATTTGAGCATCAGTTACAAGGACTTTTGACATATTATCTCCAAATCATGATTAAAAAATATTAATATTAGTTAAATTCGTTGAAATCTGTATTTCAATAGTAATAATTTTGATTGATTAGAAAACTAATGTATATTATTTAAAAAAGAAATTTATAAATCTATTTGTTCTTACTCTAAATCAAATATCTTTTTAAGCTTTTATAATTTTTTATAAAGGTTTTGATTTAAAAATACCCCAACTCTGCCTTTTTAGTAAAAGAATTGGCCTTACAATATAATATAATGGAAATAAATAGCCAGGTAATCTTATTTCAGCTAAATCTTCGTCAGATGGTGCAAAAACATGTAATATGAAATCCATTAAACCATTCCTTAAATTTTCCCTTATTTTGATATGGAAAATAGAATATTCTAAAAGACCAGGTTCTCCATTATTTTTAGAGAAGAAATCATCCTTTAATTTATTTGAAATACTTTTACTATGCTTATCCTTATTTATCTCTTCTAAAATATCTCTGGGAATTTTTACATCCAACAGATCATTTGCAAGTAAAAGATTGATAAATAACATTCTTTTAATACCTAATTTTCCTGCTTTATCCATTATTTTATCCCAATTCATATTATTTGAACAGATAAGTTCTGCAACATCACATATCCATTGTAAATACTGAAAACGGTGCCCCGCATTATGAATACATAATATTAATAATAAATCTTCCCGAGAAAAGCTTAAGATATCTGTATTTGAAATTTTAACATGTTCAAAGCTTTTTGGATCATACAAGTACCTAATATCAGTTTTAAATGAAAAAGAAATGCCAGATAATTTCCATTTTATTTCAATCTGTACACCAGAATCACTATTAATAAAATGGTACTCCCTTTGGGATTTAATATAGTTTAAGTCACCTACATTACTTGAATCCATTTCATATCCCTTAGAATTTAGTAATTCTTTAACTTTTCCGATGTCAGTTTCTTGAATAAAAATGTCAAGATCATCAAATACTCTTAATCCTAAATTTCCATAAGCTGAAACCGCCAGCACAGGCCCTTTATAGGGAACTGCTGATATTTCCTTAGATTGGAATAAATTTAGTATTTTTATCAATTCACCTGTTAATAAAAGGTTTTTATGAAGATTTTCATCGAAATCATCCTTTAAATTATTTAAAACATCTTTTGGAACTTTTTGGGGACAAACCGAATTAATTTGAAAATACAGTAATGGTAATAACCTGTTTTTGGATGTTTTTTCCAGTAGGTATGTCCAGTTAATTTCATTTTCAATTAATGATAATAATTTATCTTTAGTTTCAAGATCAAGACTTGTACGGGCACAGCATAGGATTATTTCATCTTCAACGCGGATTTTAGAATTAAACTCCATTTATATCACCATCTGCTCCCATATATAATTATAAATATTAGAAAAAATTATTATAAGGTAATTACTTATAGTTACCTAATATTATATTTAGTTCACCTAAATTCAATTCATGAAATAAAATATTTAAAGAGATATAAAATGCATGTTAAACTTCTAATTTTGTTTTTATTCCTTATTATGGTTGGAATATCTGGATGCACAATAGATCCAATTGCAAACAGCACATTTGGAGAAAAACCACCCCTTGCTATTAATAATCTGGAGATTACAAACAGCAGCGGAGCTCCTTATCAATATAATGGAACTAATTATTATGGAATAGCTGGTATCGTTAAAAATAACGGCGAGGAAGACACACGATACGTCAAAATGGAAGCAATAGGCTATGATAAAGAAAATAAGACAATTGCAACCAATGATACTGTTGAGCTTGACCCTAAAATAATTCAAGGTAAAGGAAAAAGTAATTTTTATTTTGATCTATATGATCCTAACAAAAAAATAGTGAGATTTGAAATAAAGGTTATTGATGTAAAATAATTAAATTTAATGCTTAAAATAGAAATATTAAATCTGTGATTTATACAATTCCCTAAATCGTCCCTTTTCTTTGTTAATAAGTTCATTTAACGTTCCTGATTCTACTAATTTTCCATTTTCTATTAAATAAATGATATCTGCATTTTTAATGGAAGAAAACCTGTGTGCAATAACCAATATGGTCATTTTACCATGTAGCTTCAAAATAGAGTCTTGAATAATTTTTTCATTTTCAGAATCTAAGTTACTGGTTGCTTCATCTAAGATAAGTAAAGTAGGTTTGCTTAATAGTGCTCGAGCAAGAGTTAAACGCTGTTTTTCCCCACCTGAAAGTCGTACTCCCCGATCTCCAACAACCGTTTCCAGTTCATCAGGTAATTTAGAAATGAATTTTCGAGCTGCAGCCATCTGCAGTGCATTTTCAATATCAGATCTATTTGCGTCAGGATTAGCTACAATCAGATTATTTAGTATTGTATCATGGAAAAGAAAAGGATCCTGGGCTACATATCCTATTTGATCCCTCCAATTAAGAATATTTTTGGAATTTAAAGCATTATCATCTACCATTACATTCCCATCTGTAGGATTAATAAGCCCCATAATTATATCTGCAACAGTACTCTTTCCTGCTCCAGAAGGGCCGATTATTGCAGTTGTTTTTCCTGCAGGGATTACCAGATTAATGTCCTGGACTGCGTGGACACCCATGTCTTCATTGTAATTAAATGAAACATTATCAAGCCAGATTTCATTATTCATTGTTATTTTCTCTTGTTTTAGATAGTACAACTCCGATTCTATTTCACAGCTTTCTTTAATCTTCATTACATTGGAAAATGATGGCAACATATTTATAAAATACTGGTAATTTTGTTGTATTGTGGAAAATTTAGGTATCATGCGTATAAAAAGAAATATAAGCAATAATAATGATGCTGTCGGAATTAAAAGTACGTCTATTATAATAATTACTAAAATACTTAAGATTATAACAGATAATATGCTGAAAAGAAATGTTACGTCTGCATAATTTTTTACTGTGTCTATATAGCTAAGTTTCAGCCGATCATTGAGTTTTTCAAATTCATTAACATTTTGACTTTCCATTCTGAAGCTTTTTATTGTTTTCATTCCATCTAAATGTTCTAAGACTGTAGAATAAAATTTTTTGACTTCTTTTGAAATTTCTTCACCCCTAATCTGGGCTAAATTCGTTTTCCGCTTAAGTAGAACTATTATAAATATTCCCACTAAAAATGTTATTACAGTGATTTCCAAGGATATTTTTAATGCAAATAGGAAATATATAAAAATTACAGCAATATTTGTTATAAGATATAATAATTCATATGTTCCCATGCCAATCCTATCAATTTCATTAGTTAATGCATGAGCAAAATCAGAAGAACGGTTTTTTGAAAAAAATAGCCATTTAGAATTAGTAATGGCAGAATATAATTGATTTCTAAGGTATGAACCATATTCATATTCAATATTGGCTATTTGTATTGACTGCAACCTGTAAATAAAGGCATTCAATCCCATAATAACTACAAATAAGGTTAATACGCTGATTAATGTTGGTTTTATACCAAAATATGCAAATAACTGGAATAAAAAGTTTTCAATTTGATTAAGAGCACCATATTGTACATCTAAACCAACTAATTGTAACAATGGCACCAATAAAATTAAGCCTATTCCCTCAGTTAAGCTAATAAACACCATTAATATCAAAGTTAATGTGATATTTTTAGGTATTACATGAATTAGACTATCTAAATATTTTTTAATAGTAGAATCTACTATTTTCGAGAGAAATCTGCTGTTTTTAGGCATGAAAAAACCCATGAATTATTTTTCTAAGTCCTAATTTATTTTAAGTCATTGAAACAATCATTTTCTATCTTTTTTACCAATTCTGATAGTTCTTCAAATGATTTATTAACTTTCAATGAGCGTATTGTGACATCATCCATTAATTTAGAACATTGCTTGAAATTTAATGATTTATCTTTATTTTGAAAGAATATAAAACAGTAAGAATTATGAATTAATTCCATTAAAGCTTTTTGAGGCTTAGGATTTTCAATATAAGAATTTAAAGCTTCCTCAATAATATAAACTCTTTTTAAAGGTAAAATTTCACAAGAAAAATTAGGTGTAGTGCAATGAAAACGTTCTTCTGGCCCTAAAATTATTTTTGGTATCTCCTGATTGTCCCACATTATATTAATCATTTTCGATGAAAGTTTTGTTTGAGGTAAACCCGAAAAAACAAGAGATTTATCCTCATCAGTTTGAATTACAAGAATATCATCAGTTATTAAGGAATATCCTTGGTTATTTAATGCCATAGCAAGAGTAGATTTGCCAATTCCAGAATAACCTAAAAATGCAACTGCATAATTGGCAATTTTTACTGCACTTGCATGTAAAACTAAAAATCCTTTCAAATAAAGCAAAGTCGCGATAACTGGGCCCCAAATATAAGAATTAAGAGTGTAAACATCTGCATTATCTTCTGGAGAAACTACAATTTCACTATCAGATACTTCAAAGGTCCCTACACCTTTCCAATAAAGATAATATTCATTATCATTGCCTTTACTAATCTTAAAGAACTTATTACTAACTATTTCTTTTGATAATGAAGAATCAACATTTCCAAGCTGAATTATAACATCTAATTCTGTTGATTCATCATTTTCAATTGTATTATCTTTAGAATTAATTTTTAACCCAATATTTAAACCATACGCTTTATAATAATTCAAATCATGCCCCATTTATCTAAAAATTTTTAATTAACTTTTTTAATAAAAAAAATTAGTTCAGTAGTTTGAACTAAAATTAATTTCTTGTCTTTCCTACAGTACCATCTCCTCTTTTACCGCTGGTACCCCATGTTAATTTCTTAGCATCACCATGAACTGTTAATTCCGGTTTAGAATATTGTTTTTTAATCTTATTTTTTGAATCCATCTTTAAGCCTCAATTATATTTTAGTATTTTAATCTTATTTAATATTTGGAATAATAAATATAAACTTTACCTTAACATGAATATTGGATAAAACAATTTAAGTACCTTTTTTTAATAGCCACATATACAAATTAATTACTTTCCATAATAAATAAGGCTCATCACCTAAATATAAAGATTTTAATTCTTTTGATTCAAATTCACGAAATACTTCACTTATTGAATTAAGATCTATGTATTTTCCAATAGAATCATCATCATTGAGAATATTTTTAAATTGTTCTTTACCAAAATTTTGAAGATCACTATTAAAGTTTGAGTCGAAAAATGTCTTATCATGCCTAAATTGAATTTCTGGAGGAATAATATTCTCCATTGCACGACGCATGATGATCCTATCCCACCCATCACTTAACTGCTGATCTGGAGGCAAAGACAGACAAAATTCTAACAATCTTTTGTCCATGAAAGGAAAACGAAACTCCATTGAAGATGCTGCAGCTATTTGATCAAACTCTTCAAGTATCATCTGATAAAAACCAGAACTAAGCTCATAAAACTGGTTATTTCGAACATTTTTTCCCTTATTCTTCAAATATTCATTCATAATTTCATAACGCTCTTTTAGATTTATTTTTTTTGCAAAATCTTTATTTATGATCTTTTTTTCATGATTTTTGTATGTGAAATCCTGGCTTAAAAATTTCCAGATGTTCTTTAAAAATTCTGGAGCCAAAGGACCCATTACTTCATAAAACAGTATTTCAAAAGGATTAACATGTGTAAGCTTGGATGTTGCTTTAATTTCCTTTATCATCATTTTAAACCTTTTCTTTCGGGCAAGTTCTTCTAAAAGACAGTTACCTCTTCCCACTGCAGCATCGCCTTCAAAACCATTTAAAAGAACCCTTACACCTTCTTCTTGAGCTTTTTTGTAGAGAAACCAGAATACATACATACTATGAGCTGATGGAGGCGTTTCCTTTGGCCATAAAGGATTTTCCATTACTTCAAATGGATTTATTCCATCACTTTCAATAAAATAGGAATCCATATCACACCATTTTGAAACTATTTTTGAATAATTACTCTCATCACAATCAGTTAAATCCTTAAAAACAATGGAAAATGTTTTCAATCTTTTTTTATCTTTTGATAAAATTTTTTGTGACATGCATGAAACAGAAGATGAGTCCAATCCTCCGCTTAATTCTGATCCAACTGGAAAAGCACTTCTTAAGCGACATTTAACAGCTTCTTTAAATATATCATGAAATGCTTTGGCATATTCTTCATCAGAACCTAAATTTAATTCATTTGAAGGATCAAGTGTCCAGTATTGCTTTAACTCATTTTTTTTAAAATCAATACTGATTGAATGAGCTGCAGGTAGCCTGTATATCTCTTGATAGAACGTATTTTTCCTGTCTTCATCCATAGAGATTATGTAATCTGCAATTTTCACTTCATTGAGCTTGCAAGGTATTTCTTGAACACTTAATAATGCTTTGATTTCTATTGCAAAATAGAAGCTATCATCTGATAAATGATAATAAAAGGGTTTAACACCCATATGATCTCTTGCACAAAACAGTTTTTCTTTATTTTTATCCCATATAGCAAATGCAAAATCACCTAATAATTTTTCAGGGCATTCCTCACCCCATTTTTGATAAGACTTTAAAATAATTTCACTGTCTGTAATAATCTTTCCCGATTTTTCCAGTTTTAATACCCTAATAAGTTCATTTCTATTATCAATTCTTGCATCAGCCGTAATAGCCAATCCCTTTTCTTCATCAAAAAAAGGTAGATTTTCATTTAACGATTCAGGAGTTGTATGCAGCATTTGATGACCAAAAGCAGCATTTCCATTAATCCAAATATCTGAGCCATCAAGTCCTCTGTATGAAAGGGTATCATTCATTTTTTTAATTAATTCCAAATTAACTGATTTATCTTTTAAAAAAATCCCTGTAATGGCACTCATTGCGTTTTCTCACCTAAATCAATTAATGGAATATATTCTGTTTCTGATTCGCCTAAAACTATTTTGTTATCAACTTCAAGCCACGCATGTGATTCTAATTTACCATTATCCTTGCAAACACCTATCTTTATGCTTGAGTTGTAATTTTCTCTTTTAAGTAAAATCTGAGCTGCCAGAGCACGTGTAAGACATGTGCATAATGGAACATATTTGCTGGTTATATCTACAGAGTATAATATTTTATTTATGGATATTTTATGATTTGTATTCTTTTTATCATTATTTACAGTTAAATCTCCACTAATTTTTTGAATATAAGAAAAAGGAAGTATCCACAGCATTATCCGTACAATCCACAGTAAAATAAATGATTTAATTAAAATATATTTTTCAAAAGTGCTGGATTTTAATAATATATTATTCATCCTCATTAATAACCTCAAAATCTCTCAAACCATTTGGGTTTGGAGCACAAATCGAAGATTTCTAAGCTTTGATTTTGGGTTCAGGAAAATCCCTCAAAAACCTACGGTTTTTGAAAGCCCTGTTTTCCTTCAACCTCAACAAGACCTTTATCTAAAAGTTTCTGAATTAAAATCAATAAATCTTCTTTGCATGTGTCTTCTTCAACATCATATTCATCCACGATTGCATCACAAATTTCAGTTAAACTTCTGGGTTTTTGGATTAAATCCCATATAAATGCACCTGAATTATTTAATCCATAATATACGCCATCTTTAAGGCCTAAAATCACTATTTCATCTTCTACATTACAATAAACAGATTTTTTGGCCATAATAATTGAAGAACTTGATAATTTGTTCATATATAATATATCCCCTTAATCTTCTTAAATTTTATTTGATTAATTTGTTATTTATCAATTTATAATTCATTTTCATAAATAATGTTTTATAAAAGTAGTTCATTATATTCATTAAATTCACTTATTTTTTTAAAATTGAGCAAAGATTTTAAATAGTATAAATGTGTAAAATTATATTCACATAAAAACCTCAATTCATTTATAAGGATGTTACAAATTTCACATTAAATTCACTTATTTTTTTGATATTGTGAAAAAATTCACATCCCATGAAAAAATGAATTTAGAAAATTCAATTTCATTACGCTTCAAAAAGAGGTAAAAAATATGTATAAAGCTATAAAAGGAGGTGAAAAAAGTTTGATACCAACAGCAAAAATTAAAATCAAAAATTATCACGCTTATCTTATCATAATAGGAGCCATTATCTTAATGGCTTCTTTGTCCATGCAAACTGCAAGTGCAGCAGATATTTATGTCAATGACACAGGAAGCGACACAACAGGTACGGGAACAATAGATAATCCTTATAAAACAATTAGTTATGGAATTACACGAGCAAGTACTACAAGTACTGATACCATAAATCTTAACGCAGCAACCTTTAACACTTATAATGCTGACGCTACACACAGAGATTACAATATAACAATAGCCAAAAACGTTAATATTAACGGTGCAGGCCACGACCAGACCATAATCAACCCTGCAGGAAGAGGATGGGCATTTACTGTCACTGCAGGATTCACTGTAAACATATCCAATTTAACAATCACAAACGGAAATAAAGCAGGTACAGGCGGAGCTATCCAAAATGCAGGAACACTAACATTAACTGATTGTAACTTCACCAGTAATACTGCACAGAATGGTGGTGCAATTTACAATACAGGTACCTTAACTGTAACAGGAAGTACTTTCAGAAGCAACCGCGCTACAGGAACTGGTACAAATAACGGTGGTGCCATTTGGAATAGTGGTACTTTAACTGCAACTGGGAACAATTTCCTAAATAACGCAGCAGATAATAATGGTGGTGCCCTTTACAATAATAATGGTGTTACAAGTACTGCAAACCTTCAATTTAACCGAATTATTGGGAATACTGCCCCTACCGGTAGTAACATAAGACAAAACGGCGGAACAGTAACAGCAAACAACAACTGGTGGGGATCTAATGGAGGAGCAGTAGGAATATCTGGTTTTACAGTCTCAACATATCTTGTTCTGACAGTAACTCCTCTTGATAACTTTATTCCAGCAACCAGTAATTCAATTGTAAAAGTAGACTTATTACATGATAATACTGGAACTTACTATGATCCTGCTTCAGGACATGTCCCAGACGGAATACTCGTAACATTATTCGCTTTGAATCCTACCACTATAGGTTCATTATCCCAAACAACAGGAACTATTGTTAATGGTGCTGCAACAACAACATTCACAGGAAACGCCAATACTGGAACAGCTACGGTAAGTGCAACAGTAGATACAATAACTTCAAGTGGAACAATCACTATAGGTGGGGGTAAGAATGATGTTTATGTCTCACAAACAGGTAATGACACCACAGGAGACGGAAGCCAAAGTAGACCATACTTTACTATTCTAAAAGGATATAATAGTGTTTACTCTCGTGGAAACATTCACATAATAGGATCAGCGACATCTTACACTGGAGCAAGTAACAAAAACTTAACAATCAACAAAAACGTTAACATAATGGGCGAAAGTGGAACTGTAACTCTAGATGCTCAAGATTCAGGTAGATTTTTTACAATAAACCACGAATACACAGTTACATTGTCTAACATAACGTTCACAAATGGTAATGTAGGTACCACTGCTAATGGTGGAGCTCTTTACAATGACGGTAATTTGACTGTAACAAACTGTATTTTTACAGGTAACGACGCAGATTGTGGTGGTGCCATATGGAATACCATGTTTTTGACTGTAACTGACAGTAATTTTACAAGCAACACTGCTGCAAGAGATGGAGGAGGTATTTGTACTGGAAACGGTCAAACAGATCCTATAAGTAGTATTGTAACTGTAACTAACTGTATTTTTACCAGTAACAGTGCACAATGGGGTGGTGCTATATGGAATCGTAGCCCTTCATTAACTGTAACTAAAAGCACTTTTACAAGCAACACAGCTTCACAGTATGGTGGTGCCATTAGAAACTGGGTTAATGCAGTAGTAACAGAAAACACTTTCACAGGTAACAGTGCAACAACTGGTGGTGCAGCTATATCCACATATAATGGTGGTAGTACTATTGCTCATTTCAACAGACTTATAGGAAACGGTGTTAATGAAATGCACCTTGCAGCAGGAACAGTCGATGCTACAGATAACTGGTGGGGATCTAACACAAGTCCTTCAGCAAAAGTAGATGCTGCAGTTAACGTCAGTACTTGGTTAATACTCAGTATTACTGCAGTTCCAGATTCTATCCCTAAACTTGCTAATTCATGGTTAACTGGACTTTTAACAATTAATTCAAATGGTGTTGACACCTCAAGCTTAGGTCATGTACCTGACGGTATAAATATGGGCTTTGCATTTGTTAATTTAGGAGTTAATTTAGGATCTGTAAGTCCAACTACAAGAACAACACTTAATGGTTTAGCTACTTCAACATTTACAGCATTAAACACTAATGGTGTTGCAAGAGTTTCAACAACAGTTGACGGTGTAACCGTATACACAGACATTGTAATCGGAGACCGAACAGACCTTGCAGTAACCAACACATTAGACTACGATGACTCAGTCGTCTACCTTAAAGATACAGGCATATTTTATATAACTGTACATAATAACGGGCCGGATGATGCTACAGGAGTCACAGTAACCATACAAATACCTACTGGATTCCAAGTACTTGCAATTAACCCACATGTAGGAACCTATAATGCAGGAACTAACACTTGGACTATAGGAAACCTCAGTAACAATGGAACAGCATATCTGGACTTAATATTAAAAGTAATCCAACCGAACGTAACATTAACAACTAATGCAACTGTTACAGGGACTCAAGAAGACCCAAATATGAGTAACAATGTTGCACGTAAAACAGTAACCATAAGCCCATCAGCAGACATAGCTGTAACCCAAACTGTATCTAATCTTACTCCAAACACAGGAAATCCAATCACCATAACGGTAACAGCATCAAACAACGGGCCACAAACAGCAAATAATGTTGTAGTTTTCTACAGACCGCCAGCAGGACTTAATGCAGTTGTAACACCATCTGCAGGAACCACTTATAACTCTGGAACTGGTCAATGGATTATAGGAACATTAAACAACGGAGACTTTGCAACATTAAACATTGCAGCAACAGTAACAGCAGCAAGCGGAACCATAATCAAAAACACAGCAAGCTGCATACAACTAACTGAAATAGACAACAACAACACTAACAACCAGAACACAGCCAACATACGAGTTGGCGGAGTAAGCTACACTCCATCAACATGGTTAAGACTAAACCAATATCTATACAACCCTGGATACTCACATGACCCACAAACACTATACGACACAGCAATGTTCTACGTGGATCTGCGTAACTACGGACCAGACGACGCAACAGGCGTTAATGTAGCCGTAACAATACCTGCAGGGTACACAATACTAGCAATAAACCCTAAACAAGGAACATACAACACAGTAACAAACACATGGAATTTAGGAAATCTCTGTAACGGAGAATGGGCATACCTAGATTTAGTATTAAAAGTCATGACCGCAAACACCGCACTAACAACCAACACAACAGTCACACAAGCTGGAACAAATCCAAATCCAACCAAAAGCTCACCAGCAACAATAAACATCAAAGCAGCATCAGACATACAAGTAAAACAAACAGTAAGCAACACACACCCTACAAGCGGAAGCTCAATAACTTACACAATAACAGTAACCAACAACGGACCACAAGCAACCACTCTGGTTATAAACGATCTACTCTCAGCAGCCCTTACATTTGTAAGTTACACTAGCACAACTGGAACATACAGCTCAACTTCAGGAAACTGGACTATAAACAACCTAGGAGCAGGAGCAACAGCAACACTAACCATAACCGCAAATGTAAACAGCGGTTTACCAATAGGAACCATAATCAAAAATAACGCAACAATAACCAGTTTAACAGGAACAGACCCTAACCAAACAGACATATCAAAAATAACAACCATACAAACACAATAAAATCCAAATCATTTTTTAGGGGAAACTCCCTAAAAAACCCTACTTTTTTTTTAAATTTCTTTTCTAATTTCATTTTAACAAACTAATTTTAAGAACACTTTTAAATATAACAAATTTTAATAATTCAATTAAAACAACTAAATTATATTTGTTTATTCAAAAACAACATCATAATAGCTATTTAAGGTTTTGATTATGAAACTATCAGGGAATTCAGATATCATTATTGTGATTTTAATCACAGTTTTATTGATTATACTTACATTTGTACCAATACTAAATGACACTTCAATCAGAACACTCCTAGGCATAATTTTTATACTATTTTTACCAGGCTATTCTTTAACTGCATGCCTATTTACAAAAAAGAATGATCTAACTGCAATTGAACGTTTTGCTTTGAGTCTGGGACTAAGCATAATGCTCACACCTCTAATAGCTTTCGCCCTAAATTTCACCCCATTGGGAATACGTTTGATACCACTCATTTTATCATTATCTACCTTTACAATCATATTAATTCTAATTGCATACATAAAACGGATGAAAACTTCTCCTGATGAAAGATTTACTGTTGAATCCGCCAAATTCTTCAAAAAAAATACACAAAATTTCAAAAACGCACCTAAAACTCAAAAAATTCTGGTGGTAGTGCTTATAACCTTAATTGTTATCGCAATCCCCTTGACAACTTATGTTATACTTAAACCAAAAGAAAGTGAAAAATTCACAGAATTTTATATTTTAGGGCCAAATGGAACAGCAAGTAATTATCCCACAAATTTAACTTTAGGGCAAGCAGGAAACGTTAATGTTGTTATTGTTAATCACGAGCAAATCACAACAAAATATCACCTTTTAATTAAGTTAAATAACATCACTATCAAAAACGAAGACCTCACCTTATCTAATAATGAAAAAAAAGAGATTCCATTCACATTTACTCCTTCAAAAACGGGAAAAGGCCAGAAATTAGAATTTTTACTTTATAAATTACCAGATGATGTTAACATTTACCGTTCTCTTCATCTTTGGATTAATGTTTCTTAATTTAAAAATAAGACATTTAAATTTTAACCTGTTACCTATGTATTTTTAGCATTATAAATCCCTAATTTCATTATAAATCAATGTGTGAAAATATGCACTTTTCCTTTCTAAACCCCATAATTTTTGTGAAAATTAGCACTGCTTTATAAGGTATTTAGATTAATTTTGTGAAATGACCACAACACTTATATATTAAAAAACGAATATATAGGATGTAATGATATCAACTGTGACTACTACCACAACAACTGTAACAACTGCAGAAGTTATGACTTACAGTATAATTGCGGTGGTTTTATTATTACTTTTCTTAGCTCTTAGGGAAATATTAAATGCGGGAGCATACAAAAATAAAGATATGGGATCTTTTGTAAAAAGATCTAATATAGCTATTGTACCCTTACTTTTAGTTTTTATAGCAGTTATGGCTTACAAATTATTTATTATACTTTAAAGGCGATTAGATGGATAAAGATAGAAAAAAGAAAATTGGAATTATTTTATTACTGCTAATTATTTTAGGTTTACTCTTATTATTTTTTAAAGGACCATTTGGACCTTCAGGTAATGAAACAAAAATACAAATGTCTAACAATGGAACAACATGGATCCATGTAGTTATGGCCTTTGAAAATGTAACATTTAATGGAACCACTAATCAAACTCTCGGTGGTCAAACATCAATAAACATTACCAATGGAACCCGTACCAATCTAAAAACAACCACGTTTTACGTTGATGCTTGGATTAAACCAAATGGAACAGAAACAATAAATTTAAGCGAAATTCTAGGTTTTGGAAGTAATGCAATTCCAAATGGTGCAAGATTCCCAACAAAGATATGGTTAAGTGCATATGCACCTGGAGTAAATGAAAGTGCCAAACCAAAAGATAACATGAATTTCTTGATACAGGGTTGGTCTATGAGCAAAACTCCTCCTTCAAACCCAAAGTTAGTCACAGTTCAAGCAGTTGAACCAGAGTTATATAACTTTGAATTCCAAAATGTCACTGTAAATTTACTTCCGTCAGATATAACTGACAATAAATTAACAATAACCGAAGATCCTACTCAATTTGCAAAAATACTTGCCGGAATGAGTACTAATGTTTTATATCTCAATGTGGTATTCCTTGATGTTGATGGTGACTTTAAATTAATCATTGACAGAGTAAGTCTATTGAATCTCGGGCCAATAACCACAGCTCCAAACGGTGCAGTAACAATTAATGCAAGAAATCCAGGAACATTTGGACCAAATACATTATGCGTAATTACCGCATAATCTCTTTTATTTATTTTTTTAATAATAATGCTACTCTTTTAAAATTCAGTTAATTATATTAAACCATTGCTATAAAGTGAAACACCATGGAAAGAAAGGTTGTAATTATAATCGTTGCAAGTTTACTTATTTTCGGATTAATAGCAGTTGAATTTAGTGAAGGTTATATCGAAAAATTATTATTTAACACCATCCCCTACAATTACACTTCTTATGTTACTATACCTCCTTCAGGAAATACTGGCACTCTTGGTGGGTATTACATAATATTTGGGAAAGGAACTGATTTTAATTTTGAAATTAAGTTATCTGGTGCTGAAAACTTTGAAGACCCACTGTGTTATACTGCAGATGGTCTTAATGGCACTGGAAAAATAGATAAAATAATAGTTACATTTGATACTATTTATGCACTTATATCTGGTGATTTCAGGAAAGCTATGTTAAGCACTATATTTTCAGGAAAATATAACATGAAATGTGCTGCCTGGACAGGTCACGGTGACTTTTCAAGTGATGGAAATAATGTTACAAGTAATTTTGTTATTAATGGTCATGACACTTACTGGGAAGGTAAATTCAATCTCATTGCTGCTGGTAATCGGATAGTTGTTCCAGCAAATTATATATGGTACCCTAACAATAACCCTAGTGAACTCCATAACGTTAATAAAACCTATTATTTATAATTAAAACGTTTATATGAGTTACAATACTGCATTATCGATGGATCAAAGTTATTCCAAAGATACTATACTCTGTTATAAACGGCATTATTAAAAATAGAAACGTATTAGATAATCCGTGGGATAATGTTATTCCAAATATACTTCGAGTTTTCTGGTAACAGTATCCATATAACATTGCAACTGAAAAAACAAATGCTAAATCTGTTAACGACTGCCATCCAATGTGAAGACTTGTAAAGAGTAATGAAGCGTATAACAGGCCAAATGCTCCCCCAAATAGATTTTCAGCATTTCTCTGTATAATTCCCCTAAATAAGAGCTCTTCTGCCAATCCTGTTGAAATTAAAAGTATTATGCCTGCTATTAAAACTGTTTCAATACTAAAATATGGTATTAATGGTTTGGGGTGAAGAACCTGGTACTCTATAAATCCAAGGATAACTCCTGTAAATGCTATAAGGAGCTGAACAGGGATATTGCCCCATGTTAAGCCTAAACTAATACGGCTTGTTCCTTGAACTCTTATTATTATTATTGCAGCTGCAAAAAGAGGTATAGAAATCACAGGGAACCAGTAAAGTACTGGAACTTGCAATAGTGGCATTGTAAGTCCAACTATTCTGATCATTGGTAGTGCCATCATTGCCATTAAAATATTTGAAAAATTATAAGACTTGGTTGTTGAACTTTGAATTAAAAGTGAAAAAAGTATAAAACCATGTACTAAAATACCTGCTTCAGGATTTACATAAGAAGTTATTAATTCTGCAATAATGATTAAAACAAGATATCCTATTAAAATTATGAGTTGATTTCTAGACAATCGAGATTTAAGCTTTTTCTGCTTTAAATTATCCATTATTTCTATAATTTCATTTTCTCGTTTAGTGTCCTTAATCTCGCCGAAAAGTTTCAGGGATTTTTCATATTTTATTAAAGCATCTTCTACTGCATCTTGACTTTCATATGTATCTGCAATAAGAGATGTTAAAATTGGGGTTCTTTCATTGTCTTTTGCTTTCTGGAACTTTTTCAGTGCTTTCTTATAATATTCTCGGGATTCTTCGTATTCCTTATCGTTTTGATAGGTAACTCCCATCCCTGTTAGTGCATATCCTTCTCCAATTATATCTTTATTTTTTATATAAATTTTTTGGGATTTTTTATAGAATTTTCTAGACATTTTAGTATCATTTAACTCAATGTAGATGTCTCCTATTTCAAGAAGTGTGTCCGCTTCTTTTTGTAAATCACCCACTTCTTCAAATGTGTCTAGAGCCTGGTTATAATATACAAGCGCTTTTTCAAGCTCTCCTCGCCCATAAAATTTGGATCCGATCTTTAATGCCAGGTCGCCATCATTTTTTCCCATTAATGCACCTTATAAATCTTTTATTATACTATTGTCTTCATTGAAAAACATATATACATTACCTATAATTTCCATTAAAATTTTAAAATGAAGATTATTTGTATTTAAAATCATTTAAGAAAGTTATTGCAACATTATATCATGTTTTCTAAAATAAATTAAATTATTTTATGAAAAAAAATATTAAGGTTAAAATTAAATATTAATTTATATTTTAAATTAATGTATTATCTCTTTAATATAATTTAAAAGAAATATTATAGTAAATAAATTAGAGGCATGACATGACCCAAGTAACAGTGCTAATACCTGCTTATAATGAAGAAATATCCCTAGGAAGTATTGTACTCAGCGCTAAAAAGTATGCAGATACAATAATAGTGGTTGATGACGGTAGCAGCGATAGAACATCAGAAATAGCCAGACTTGCAGGGGCTGAAGTAATAAAACACCCTTTAAATCAGGGTAAAGGTGCAGCACTTAGAACAGGTTTTAAAGCCATCAAATCCTTAGGTCTTGGGGCAGGAAAATCAGATATTATTGTCACAATGGATTCTGATGGACAGCATAATCCTGAAGAGATACCCAAAATTATAAGGCCTATTGAAGATGGAGAAGCAGATATAGTAAATGGCAGTCGTTACATTGAAGGTAAAGAGAAAAATACACCTATTTACAGGAGATTTGGTCAAACTGTACTGGATACAGCTACTAATGTAGGTAGTGGTATTCCCATTACTGATAGTCAAAGTGGTTTTCGAGCATTTGCCGCTTCTACGGTGCCTACTTTTAGATTTAGTTGTGCAGATTTTGGTATTGAAAGTGAAATGTTAATAGATGCTGCAAATGCAGGACTCAAAATAAAAGAAGTTAAAATTGGAGTAAGGTACGATGTAGATAGTTCCACAAAAAATCCATTATTTCACGGTCTGGAAGTCTTAGTAAACATTTTAAATGATATAGAGTTCCAAAGACCGTTAGTTTATTTCACATTACCTGGAGGTATAATCATTATCATAGGTTTAATGCTAGGCCTTGCTTTCTTTAGAGATTATGTTACAGGTTTAAGTACAAATTTAGCCGCTACAATATTATCAATTCTACTCACGCTGGGAGGGGCATTTTTAGCACTTACTGGCATAATTTTAGATTCAATGTCTAGAATGATAAATAAAATGCAAAACAAACCCTCAATTAACATAATTCACCCCGATGAAACTAACTTTAAATCCACTATTAAAGATCAAAAATAAAATTATGGTCAAAATCATATATCCTCTTTTTTTAATTCTATATTCTCCTAAATTAGAATAATCAGTAAATTATAACTTAAAAAGAAGCGTATAACTCATTATTTCATTTAAAATTCTATTATTTGAATTAAATGGGTTTATAAATAATTTTTTATTTAAAATAATAAACTATAATTAATTGTAATCTAATAGAAATTTAAGCTAATCTAAGTTGGTATAAAAAATGGACATGCGCATATTTATTCTAAGTTCTGGAAATTATGGAACACGAATTGTAAATAATATTGCTAAAATGAACTTTGCTTCATCAATAGTAGGTATAAATGAAATTCCTGAAGATTTACCTGAATTCATTGATGATGTAGAAGAATTTGTTCCTGAAAACCTTCCTGAAGCAGATTTAATACTTTCTTTAGGATTATATGGAGATATAAATATGATTTTACCATTTGTTGCATCTGAAACTGGAGCAAAATCAATTATTGTTCCCATACATGATCCTAAACAAATTCCTGCTGGTCTTCAAAGAGAAATAGAAAATGAAATTAAAGATGCTAAAATTGTGTTTCCAAAACCTTTCTGCTCACTTAAACCCGTTGGAGATGAATATATAGATAAATTTGCTTCAGTTTTTGGTAAACCATTGCTTGAAATTAAAGCAGATGAACTTATAAAAAGCGTTGAAGTTAAAAGAGGCGCTCCCTGCGGTTCAACATGGTTTGTAGCAGAAAAGTTAATAAATATCCCTGTAAACGAAGCAGAATTTGAATCAGGTAAATTTTATCATAATTATCCATGTTTAGCTTCTATGGCTACAGATCCTCAAGTAGGAGATACTATACTTCACCTTGCAGGTTATAAAATAAAGGAAGCTGTAAAAAAAGAGCTTGGATTTGCAGCAAAATCTGCAGTTGTAGATGAAAGTATATGTGAAGGTGGCGATAATTGCGACCACATATGTTTTAATGTGTGCCCTAATGTAAAAATAGGGGATAAAACAATTGTAATAAAAGAAAATGGGAAAGTTAAAGTTGATGCAGCATCTTGTGGGTGCTGCGATATATGTGTTTTAAAATGTCCATTTGGAGCAATTGAAATTGAGGAAAATGTTAAATTAAAATAAAAAAAATAGAGTGAACAAAATGGAAGGAAAAGTAATATTTATAGGTGCAGGGCCTGGAGACCCTGAACTTTTAACAATAAAGGGTAAAAATGCATTAGAAATATCTGAAATTATCATTTATGCCGGATCACTTGTTAATAAAGAAATTTTAAGTTATGCTAAAGAAAATACAGAAATTTACAACAGTGCTTCCATGAATCTTGATGAGATATTAAGTATAATGGAAAAAGAAACATCTAACGGGAAAATTATTGCAAGAGTGCACACTGGTGATCCATCCATATATGGGGCAATTGGTGAGCAGATACAATTTTTAAGGGATAAAAACATCCATTTTGAAATAATTCCTGGTGTTAGTTCATTATTTGCAACTGCTGCTGCACTTGAATCTGAATTAACTTTACCTGAAGTTTCTCAAACTGTCATTATAACAAGACCTGAAGGTAGAACCCCTAAACCCCAATTAGAAGCTATTTCTAATCTTGCAGAACATAATGCAACCATGTGTATATTTTTAGGAGTTCATATGATAAAAGAGGTTGTTGGTGATCTTTTAAGCCATTATTCTCCAGATACACCTGTTGCAGTTGTTAAAAAAGCTTCATGGCATGATGAGATGATTATTAAAGGAACATTAGAAAATATTGCAGATAAGGTTAGGGAAGCAAAAATAGAAAAAACAGCAATGATTGTGGTAGGTAAAGTTCTTGATCCTGGAAATATTACTCCATCCAAGCTTTATGACTCTAAATTCACTCATGAATACCGTAAAGCAATTTAATAAATATATTATTTTGAATTGACACTTTTTGAAAAATATTTAGAATAATCATAAAAACTGAGTTATATGGACAGAATAAAAAAATGGTGGGAAAAACAGTCTAATACTGATAAAGCAGTATATGGATTAAGCGCATTTTGTGTAGGGGCATTAATATTCATTGCAATAACTGGATCATTTGTTCCAGATATTACTTACAGCTCATTAGATACAAATAATGCACAGATAAGTAATTCTACCACTGAATTTATAGTAAAAGGTCAAACTGAACCTAATGCTCAAGTTTTTATTAGTGATCCTGATTTAAGATTAAATAAAACACCTGTTAAAGTTAATAGTAACGGTAGTTTTGAATATAAGCTTACAATTCCCATTGAAATTTCTGATACTAGTGTTTCTGTAATTTCAAAGGCACCACGCAAGTATGAGGTTTCCCACGATGTTGAAATACAACGTCCATTAACCTATCTTTCAATTAAACCCATTGGAAAGCTTGATTATGAAAATAAAATTGTTGAACTTGAAGGCCAAAGCGATCCTAATGCCTCCATTTGTATAATTTCAAATATGACCCTAAGAAACAATCTTGATCTGGAAAGTTATATAGATACAGCCTTTGATGATCCTGTAATTAACAATATTACCCTAAAAGCAGATTCTAATGGGCATTTCAAATATAAATTTTATGTGCCTTTAAATTCAACCTCTGTCTATTTCAGTATAACTGCTGGAACCGTTGGAAAAAGAAATATTACACAAATCCAAAATATAACACGGGAATTTGAAGTATTCCCTCCTATTACATCAATTTTTGATATAAATGAAGTTTCAAACAAATCAAAAATGAAAAATTTCACTGGAAAAGGATTTTCTATTAGTTATCCTTCAGTTTGGCAAAAAAGATCATATAAAAACGCTGGAAAAGATGCCAGGCTTTATTTAATTTATGGAAATAGTGTTGAATGCATCGTATGGTACGGTAAAATAGGGAGAGAGTTTGGTAATTCTCTGGAAGAATATAAAAAGACTCAAGATAGTTATATACGTGCATGGTGGGGTGGAACTGAAGTTTTTGAACAAAATATCAGTTACGGTGATGTAAAAGGTTTTAGAATTGTGTATAAATGTCAGCAAAACCCTGTATTTTCTAATGATATTCCTTCACCATTTTATATTGATAGAACAACTGTTACTAAAAACAATGTAGATGTTTATGAGCTTCAATTGATGGTTTCAGGAGATTATTATGAAAAAAATGATTATTTCATTGAAAACACTGTAGGGAGCTTTCTGCTTAAATAAAATCACTCAAAAACAAATATTATACAATAATTTATTGTTAATTTAAAATTTATTTTATAATTAAACAACGATAAGTTTTACATAATCAATTTTTCGGCTGGTTTGAAATTTTTTTGATAATTTCTTAGTTCTATTTGCGTCTCCTTCTAAAATAAAAAGTTCTAGGCAGGCATTATCCTTTAAGTGGCTGTGTATTTGAGTGTTGATAATATCTTCAAAATCATGCTTTATTTCTGTTACCTTATCTTCAGCTTCCTGTTTATGAATAAGTACAAGTATGGAATTAATTTCACCTTCTAATTCTTCTTTTTCTTTATTATCAAAAATTAACAGTCTTGCACTTGCTCTAATTACATCAGATCTTCCTGAAAATCCGATTTCATCCTTTATTTTATCAATTTCTTCCAGTAATTTTTCATTTAAGGATATACTGATAATAGGCATGTTATATACTAAGTTAATAATTCATTATAAAGATTTTGTTAAAATTTATTAAGAAAATATTTAAGTATTAATAAAAACTAAATAGAGTATAACTAATAGAAAAAATAGGTGTATCATGGAAAAAAGAAGAATAATAATCATTTTTGCACTTATTATAGGCATTTTGCTTTTAGGATCGGTTATATATTATGCATCACCAAGTAAATCTGCTTCAAACGAAGGTAAAATCAGTTTAATTGTAACTGTACCTCCACAAGCTGAATTTGCAGAAAAAATTGGTGGAGATAAAGTTAAAGTAACTGTAATGGTTCCTCCTGGTGCAAATCCCCACACATATGAACCATTACCTGAACAACTTAAAGAAGTAAGCAATGCTCAAATATATGCTCAAGTAGGCTCTGGTATTGAATTTGAAAATGTTTGGATGGAAAAAATAAACAGTATGAATAAAAATATAGTAATTATAAACTGTTCTAACGGAATTACTTTCATATCCAACAATGAAACCAGTTCAGAGCACTCTGAAGGCTTAAAAAATCAGTATGATACGCATGTATGGGTTTCCCCAAAAAATGCCAAGACAATTGTAGAAAACATCTATAAAACTCTTGTTCAAATAGATCCTGCAAATAGGGATTATTACACCTCTAATAAAGACAAATATCTGAAGGAACTAGACAATACTGATAAAAAAATTAATGAATCCATTTCTGGAAACAAAAATAGGATAATAATGGTTTATCATCCCTCATGGGGTTATTTCTGCAGAGATTATGGTCTTACCCAAGTAGCTATTGAAAAAAATGGAAAAGAACCTAGCCCACAAGAAATTGCAACTCTAATAGACATTGCCCAGAAAGATAATATAAAAATAATATTTATTTCGCCTCAGTTTAGTAGGAAAAGCGCAGATATGATTGCCTCTGAAATTGGAGGACAAGTAATAGTTATAGATGACATGGATAAAAATTATATATCTAATTTAAATAACGTTGCAGAAGCATTTAAAAAAGCATTGAATTAATTTAATGATTTATTTAAATCCAGGTGTTTATATATGACTGCGGAAGCTCTTAATTTAAATGGAGTTTATGTTAATTTGAATAATATACCTATTCTTGAAGATATAAACCTTTCAGTTAATGAAAATGATTTCATTGCCATAATTGGTCCAAATGGTGGTGGAAAAACTACTCTTTTAAAAGCAGTTTTAGGATTAACTAAATTATATAAAGGAAATATAAAAGTTTTTGGTAAAAATCCAAGTGACGGGCGAAAATTTATCGGTTATCTTCCCCAACATCCTTTTTTTGACCATAGTTTTCCTATTAATGTGTATGATGTAGCTTTAATGGGACGATACAGGGGTTTATTTAAAAATTATGAAAATAGAGATAAAAAAGCTGTTGATAACGCTTTAAATGCTGTAGAAATGTTTGAATTTAAGGATAGGCAGATAAGTGAGTTATCAGGAGGGCAGCTTCAAAG
This sequence comes from Methanobacterium sp., assembly GCA_016222945.1. Classification (NCBI taxonomy): domain Archaea; kingdom Methanobacteriati; phylum Methanobacteriota; class Methanobacteria; order Methanobacteriales; family Methanobacteriaceae; genus Methanobacterium; species Methanobacterium sp. The sequence goes on from JACRPY010000004.1 coordinate 474,015, forward strand.
AGTGTTTATTGCAAGAGCCATTGCTAGAGAGCCAAAGTTACTTTTACTTGATGAACCTACTGCAAGTGTTGATCCTGAAATGCAAAGATCTTTTTATGACCTTTTATCATCTCTAAAGGATAAAATGACCATAATACTTATAACCCATGATGTAGGTGTGGTTTCATCCTATGTGGATAAGATTGCATGTCTTAATATGAAATTATTTTATCATGGGCATCCTGAAGACTCTGCAAGCGGGATTGAAGCTGCATATCACTGCCCTATAGAATTAATTGGTCATGGCGTTCCTCATAGGGTGTTTAAAAAGCATTGAATAAAAAATATAATGATTCATGGATGTTTCCAATGTTTGAATTTCTTCAATATGGATTTATGCAAAATGCATTTATTGCCGCTGTTTTAGTCAGTGTAGCTTGCGGAATGGTTGGTACATATGTTGTTGTTAAAAAAATTGTTTCAATTAGTGGTGCAATTTCACATGCAGCTTTTGGCGGTATTGGTTTAGGTTATTTAATTGGAATAAATCCCATTGTCGCTGCTATTCCCTTCAGCCTGTTAACTGCAGTAAGCATTGGATTAATTAATGAAAGGGTTAAAATTAGTGAAGATACTGCTATTGGAATTTTATGGAGTGTTGGAATGGCTTTGGGTGTTATATTTATTAGTTTAAGCCCAGGATACGCTCCAGATCTATTTAGCTATTTATTTGGAAGTATTCTTACAGTTCCCTACTTTGATCTTACACTAATGTTTATTTTAGATCTTATAATTCTGTCTACTATTTTATTATTTCACAAAGAGTTTCTTGCAATCTCCTTTGATGAAGAATTTTCTAAAGTAGTTGGAGTTCCATCAGAAAGCCTGTATATTCTCCTTTTATGTCTTGTTGCCCTTAGTGTAGTTGTACTCATTAAAGTTGTGGGAGTTATACTCGTTATTGCTCTTTTAAGCATTCCTGCAGCCATAAGTAAACAATTTACATATAAAATAAAAAATATAATGGTTTTATCTATAATTTTAGGAATAATACTTACATTTACAGGTTTATGGTTATCTTTCGTGTTTGATTTAGCTTCAGGGGCAACAATAGTAATTGTTTTAGGATTAGCATTTTTAATTTCTATCTTTTTAAAAAAATATTGGTAGCCTCTCCATTACTAATTTGAATATCTGGTTAATATTCCCTTAAGTTCAATTTGTAATTATTGAATTTTGTGATAGTATTCACAAGGGAGGGATTAAAACATTATTTGTATGTGACATTAAGCTATATGTAGGACTAAAAAAGTCCCAGGTGAAAGTTTGGATAATTATCCTTCTTATTAGTTTTTTTATTCTCTCTTTCACCTCCTTTATGCCCTTAAGATATCTATACCCTTCTTTTTAATGATTAGATAATTATCTTGTTTTAATTCTCATTTTATAAAATTCAAATAAATCTATATAAAATAAATTACAAAATAAACAACATGAAGAATAAAATGCTTTTTTCATGTATTTCACTTTTAATTATATTGTCTATCCCTTCAGCTGTATTTGCAGATGTAATAGAACCTGGCACAAAACAGGTTGGTTTAACTTATAAAATTTCCAATATCCAAAATTATCCTGATTATATTTTTTTAGCTCATGGGACCCCAGCACCAGAATATGCATTACTAAATTCCAGTGAATTTAGTTTCTATAAGTTAAGTACCTTCTCAATATATGCTATTAAAAAATCTGATTTTAATGAAAATGAACTGAAGAGTATGGATACTTCAGAGATTGACAATTTCTTCAAAAATGATCCTCGTGTTATAAAATCAAAGATTATGCTTGAAGGGAGTTATGGAACAGTTGGAATGAGTAATCCTCTTGAAAATGCTACAGTAATTCTGGAGATAACCTCTTTAAATGGAAATAATTTAGAAATTAAAAAATCCAAAGTAGTGTATGCATATATTGACGGGTCAACACAAGAAGAAAGTATCAGCGAACAAAATAATTTACCAGAGCCTTCTAAAAACAACATGTCTTTTTGGATCTATCCATTATTCTTTATTCTAATTCCAGTTTTAGCCATCATCGCCATTGTTCTAATTATTATAGCAAGGAAGTATAAATAAAAATTATGATAAATTATTTTTGGGCATGGATTCTTACCATTATTATAGAATTTTTCATTTTATGGCTATTTATTAAAAAACAAACTTTAGAATTACTTCTTTATTCTATACTTATAAATTCACTTACACTTCCTTTAGCCACATACAGCTACCAAAACATACTCAATAACATTTATATCATTGAATTAACAGTTATATTGCTAGAAAGTTTATTAATCATGATCTTACTTCAAATAAAATATAAAAAAGCCTTTTTAATTTCTATTACTGCTAACACTGCTACTGCATTAACTGGTTTTTTGATATTTGCATTAAATTAAAAATAAGATATTAATTGATGTCTTAGCTCCAGGGCGCTAATATCAATATGAAAAATATAGATTCTACAGTAAAATGCAGTGCTCTATGCTGTAAATGATTCATCTTACTGCCTGAAAGCTCATGATATAAATCCACTACCATATGAATTAAAGCTGCCAATATTCCTATTTCAATGGATAAAAATACTACCGAAAGAACCACAAAATGAAACATTGCTTCAAGGAATTCATGAATAATCCAGAGTCTAATGTTAGATGCTACATTTCTTTTGATTATACCTGCAAATACTATGTAAAAATCTGCAAGAAGGCTCCACATTATTTTGCTGTGAATTTCATCACTAATAGCGAGAACCACTGCAATATAAAACCATAACATCTCCATTAATATCACCGTTTTAAAGGAATAAGTTTACTAAATTTTTTTATATAATTTCATTTAAACTACTATTTTTAAAGCTACATTTAAATTATAATTCTGTTATATATATTAATTGAATTACTGAATTTCTTAAGTTTATATAGTCAATTAATTTAACACATACTATATTAATCTTACTTGTTCTTAAATTTATATAGAGGAGACATAAGATGACTAACGATATTCCAAAGGACTATGATCATAAAAAAGAAACCCATTGGCAAAATAAATGGCAAAACGACAACACATACAAGTTCATAGGTGACGGAACAAAACCTAATTACATTATTGATACACCTCCACCATACCCTACAGGCGCTACCCACATGGGACACGTCCTAAATTGGACTTATATTGATATAATTGCAAGATTTAAAAGAATGCAAGATTATGATGTGCTTTTTCCCCAAGGATGGGACTGTCATGGACTTCCTACTGAAGTTAAAGTTGAAGAAACTCATAATATCAAAAAAGGCGATGTTCGACGGGATAAATTTAGGGAAATGTGTGTAGAGCTTACAAGTCAAAATATTAAGCAGATGAAAGCCCAGATGTTATCTCTTGGTTTCTCACAGGACTGGTCACGGGAATTTGTAACCATGACTCCTGAATATATGAAACGTACACAGCTTTCTTTTTTAAAAATGCATGAAGAAGGGCTTATTTACAGGGGAATTCATCCAGTAAACTGGTGTCCAAGATGTGAAACTGCAATAGCCTTTGCAGAAGTAGAGTATCATGAAAATGAAACAAATCTAAATTATTTAGAATTTCCTGCTGAAAATGGTGAAAACAGTGTTTTAATAGCAACCACTCGACCTGAACTTTTATCTGCATGTGTTGCTGTTGTTGTACATCCTGAAGATGAAAGATACAAAGACCTTGCAGGAAAACATATTAAAATACCCTTATTTAACCGTTCAGTTGAAATAATAACAGATACAGAAGTTGATCCTGAATTTGGTACAGGGGCAGTTATGATATGTACCTTTGGAGATAAAACCGATGTTATATGGGTGAACAAGTATGATCTTGATATAATTGAAGCTATTGATGAACAAGGTATAATGCAAGAAGTTTCAGGAAAATATGCTGGTCTTGATATTAAAGAATGCAAAGAAAAAATCATAGCTGACCTTAAAAATGAAGGTTATCTTAAAAAACAGGAAAATATTGAGCAGAATGTTGGTTTATGTTGGAGATGTAAAACTCCAATTGAAATACTGGTTAAAAATCAATGGTTTGTAGCTGTTAAAGAACTGATTGATGATATAAAAGAAGTTTCAGATGAGATAAAATGGACTCCTCAATATATGGAAACAAGACTCCTAAACTGGACAGGTTCCATGGATTGGGATTGGTGTATTTCCCGTCAAAGAATTTTTGCAACCCCCGTTCCTGTCTGGTATTGTAGCGAGTGTGGAAAAGTTAATATAGCAACAATTGATATGTTACCAGTTGATCCAACCCAAGATAAACCGGAAGATAGCTGTGAATGTGGTAATAACGAATTTATTGGAGAAACTGATGTTCTTGATACGTGGATGGACAGTTCAATCAGTCCTCTTTCTATAACTGGCTGGCCAGATGATGAATTTAAAAATTATTATCCTACAGCTTTAAGGCCACAGGGACATGATATATTAAGGACATGGGCATTCTATACTATCCTTAGATGTAAAGCACTTACTGGAAAAAGACCTTTTGATGAAATAGTTGTTAATGGAATGGTTTTTGGTGAAGACGGCCATAAAATGAGTAAATCACGGGGAAATGTTATCTCAACAGAAGCTATTTTAGAAGATTATGGTGCTGATGCCCTTAGGCTATGGGCTGCAAACAGTGTTCCAGGATCAGATGTTCCCTTTGCATGGAAAGATGTAAAATATGGCTATAAATTCATAAGAAAGTTTTGGAACGCATTTAGATTCATTAACATGCACATTGAAGGTTTTAAAACCAGTATGAGTGAAGAAGAAATTCTAAAAAATCTAAATCCTATGGATAAATGGATATTATCCAAATTAAACAGAATAGTTGACGATATAACTGATTCCATCGAGTCTTACAACTTTGCAAATGCTGTAAATAAAATTCAGACATTCATATGGCATGATTTCTGTGATGAGTACATTGAAGCCGTAAAATACCGGCTTTATGGAGATTCTCCTGAACTTAAAAAATCAAAAGAAGCTGCACAGTACACGCTTCAAACAGTTATATTAACTTCGCTAAAGCTTTTAGCTCCACTAACACCGCATTTTACAGATGAAATATACCAATACATGGACGATGCAGATATAAGTATTCATAAAACATCATGGCCTGAATTTAAAGGAGAATTAGTTGATGATGAGACTGAATATATTGGAGAAATTGGTGTAGAATTAATAGGAGAGTTAAGAAGGTTTAAATCGTCTAAAGGAATGTCTCTAAACACTCCACTTAAAACTGTGAATATATACACTTCTAATTCAAATTTAGTGGGCAAAATAGAGTTTTTAGTTTCTGATATTAAAGGTACCATGAGGGTAACTGATTTGAATTTAATGTCTGGAAAACCAGATATTAAAGAAAAAGTCGTTGAAATTATCCCTCAAATGGCAAAAATAGGTCCTGAATTTAAAGGGGATGCTCCAAAAATTGTGAAATATTTACAATCCGGAAATATGGACGATATTGTAGCGACTCTGGATAAAGAAGGAGAAATTTTAGTTGAAGGCTGTAAATTAACATGGAGCCATATTGAAGCTAAAAAAGAAGTTGTGGGTAAGACTGGTGAAAAGGTAGAAGTGATTCATGCCGATAATTTAGATGTTATTATTGAAATAATAGTTTAAAACTTAAAGTGATTCCATGGAGCTTGAAATTCAAAAAACAGAATCAATTGAAGGAGTGATTAAAGCACCTCCTTCAAAAAGTTATACTCACAGAGCAATTATAATCTCATCTCTTGCAGATGGAAAATCCGTATTAAAAGATCCTCTCCTTTCAGAAGACACTCTTGCATCCCTAAAAGCCTGCAATTCATTTGGATGTGATATTAAAGAAAAAGAAAATGATTGTATTGTAAATGGGACAAATGGAATCTTAGAAACACCAGAAGATGTGCTTGATCTTAAAAATTCAGGTACAACACTTAGAATAATGACTACTGTGTCTTCTCTTGCTCCCAATTATGCTGTTTTAACTGGTGACAGTTCTCTTAGAACAAGACCAATGCAGGATTTGCTTGATGCGCTTGAAAATCTGGGAGTTAGAGCATTTTCTCTTAGAGGAAATGGAAAACCTCCGATTTGCATTAAAGGTGGTTTTAAAGGAGGTAAAACTGACATAAAAGGTAATGTTAGTTCTCAGTTTATTTCTTCACTACTTATAGCTGCCCCTTATGCTGAAAATCCTGTGGATATACACGTAAAAGGAGATTTTATTTCCAAACCATATGTTGATATGACCACAGATGTTATGGAAAAGTTTGGAGTTAATCTGGATTATGATAAAAAAAATAATTCATTCCATGTAGAACCTCAAGCCTACAAAGGCAGAAATTATACAATTGAGGGAGATTATTCTTCAGCATCGTACATTATTGGGGCTGCAGCAGCACTTGAATCTAATGTAAGAATTAAAAATCTTTTTAAAGATTCAAAGCAAGGCGATAAACAGATATTAGATATTGTTAAAGATATGGGTGCTGAGGTTAACTTTAAAAAAGATGAAGTAGTAATACGTGGACATGGGAAACTTAATGGTGTTGAAGTGAATCTAGATAATGCACCAGATTTACTACCAACAGTTGCAGCACTTGGAGCAATAGCTGAAGGCATTACCATTATTAAAAACGTGGAACATGCTCGATTTAAAGAAACTGACAGGATTCATACCTGTGCTCTTGAACTTTCAAAGCTTGGAGTCAATGTTAAAGAAAATGAAGACGGGCTTGTTATTAAAGGCGGAGCTACAGGAGGGACTGTTAAATCTCATGGAGATCACAGGTTAGTAATGGCTCTTTCACTTGTTGGACTTAAAGTCGGCAACGTAAGAATAGAAAATGCTTCAGTTTACGATGTATCTTTCCCAAAATTCCCAGAAGGCATGAAGGAACTTGGATGTAAAATTAATCAGATATAACTGCATAAATAATGCAGATACATCTGTAAAATGATAATGCAGGTTGAAAAAAATGATGCAAAAGAAAAAGGGAACAAAAATTGTCATTCTTGGATCCGCAGATTCCGGGAAAACAACCACAATAGAAACTCTCTTAAACCGTAAAAATGAAAAAATAACCAAAATTGAGTGTAAAGGAACAACAGTAGCACTTGATTATGGAAATACAATAATTAACAACCAAAGATTCCATATATTTGCCACTCCTGGTCAAGAAAGATTCCAATTCATGCGTGAAATTCTTTCAAATGGATTAGATGGTGCGATTGTAGTTATAGATAACTCTAAAGGTGTTACAAATACAGATATAAAAATATTAGAAAATTTAAACTCGAGTAACGTTCCTTACGTAGTATTCAGCAACAAACAGGACATAGTACCTGGAAATATTGAATCAGAACATATAAATCAGGATATTCCTGTTGTTCCAACCACTGCAACAACTGGAGAAGGAATTCATGAAGGTTTAGAAGTTCTTTTAGACTTAATGGAAAATTAACTTATAAAAATTTATTTTTTACCAATTTTAATTTATTTAAGATGATAACATGTCTTCAATTATTTTAGGGCCCTCAACAATTGCCAGCCAGTTTTGGTGTGAAATGGCTGTGGATTTAAGGCGTAAATATGGAGAAATTTCCACGCCAGAAAAAGAGAAGGGCAGTGAAATTCACAAAGACCGTTTTCTTGAGGTTTTAGAAGAAATAGTTGTTGATATCAAGACTCCTGGAGATAAGCTTCATTCTAATATTCATAACATCATTGTAGGGCTGGAACTTTACAAAAAAGAAGGTTTAACCCGTGAACTTCCCATAGTTTCCAAATTTAATTCTGCACTTTTAATGGGAATCATTGATGAAGTAAGGGAAATAGAAAAAATTGAAATTCATGATAATAAACGAGTTAAAATTAAAAAAACACAAGTAGTAGAGATGAAAACCCGTAAAAGCCTAAATCCACCATCTCCTCAACAAATAATCCGTGATAAAATGCAGGGAATGATTTACTGGTATGGATTAAACTCCATGATAAATAAAGAGACTGAAATGGGAGATTTCTGGCAAGTATATGGTGTTGATTTAATAGAAAATGATTTTAATGAACTTATTTTAAGCGAAGAATATATGAAAAGCCTTGAAATCCCACAAAATCAATGGAAAACATATGGAACTCTTCTTTCAGTGGGAAATTTAATTAATGAAATGCTAAAAAATGCCAGCAAGTTACCTCCACTATCAGAAACCATTGAAATTAATTATATACATCAAAAAACACTTCAAGAAGTTCACAAAGAAAGATACAGATTTGATGAACGATTTTTTTCACGTGGAATGAAATGGGCACTTGAATATTGGGCAGGGAAACGAGACCCAGTTTCTGTTGGAGATGCAAATAATTGGAAATGCAATTTTTGCAATTATTACACTGTTTGTCCTTCAATACACAAAAAATGGAAAGAAGAAGGGTGATTAAAATTCAAAAGAAGATCAAAGAGATCATGAAAAGATTAGATAAATACGTTGCTCAGCCTGCAAAAAATCCAAATCCGTTTAGAGTGTTGATTACAACTATTTTATCCCAAAGAACACGTGATGAAAATACTGATGAAGCTGCAGCTGCCCTTTTTTCTGTTTATAAAACGCCTGAAGAAATTGCAAATGCTCCCACTGAGGAAATTGAAAAATTAATTAAAAAGGCGGGTTTTTTTAGGGTTAAAGCAAAGAGGGTTAAGGAAGTTTCAAGAATTATTCATGAAGACTATGATGATGTTGTTCCCTGTGATATAAATGAATTATTAGGTCTTCCAGGAGTTGGAAGGAAAACTGCAAACTGTGTTATTGTTTATGGATTTAGAAAAAATGCTATTCCTGTGGATGTGCATGTGCACAGGATTTCAAACCGTTTAGGACTTGTTGATACAAAAAATCCTGATGAAACAGAGTTTGAACTTGCAAAAATTGTTCCTGAATGTTACTGGCTTGATTTAAATGAGAAGTTTGTGCGTTTTGGGCAGGATATTTGCAGGCCAATTGGGCCAAAGCATGAGGAATGCCCCATAGCTGATTTATGTGATTGCTACAACCTTTTAGAAAAGCCAACGAAACTCCGTTTCGCGGCGCCAAAATCATAAATTTTGAGCGGTTGATCAAAACTCCCTTTATCAGTTAATTAGTGCAGTTAAAAAATGAGTTATGTGATTGCTTTTAACATTTACCTCGCTCCATACTCTATGTTTATATATATTAAACTAATACAATAATGATAGACATAATTTTGGTGATAAAGGGAATTTTTAAATGAAAAATATTGTAAAATATATTTAATAAATTTATAATACAATTAAAGTAAAATTTCATATAAAAGACCTTGTTTTTGTTTTAATATATAAGCTTTTCCTATTAACTCAAATGGAAAAGTATTAAAGGATGATTAGTGATAATAGCGATTGTAATACAGAAATTTGAACTGAGTATATGACACAAAAAAAAGTAATACATAGGTGATTTTGTATGAAACAAGAATTTAAAAAAATATTGGATCATCCAATAGATAGGAGAACATTCCTGAAGGCTGTGGGTGCAGGGACCGTGGCAACACTATTTGGTGGACAAGCAACCATGGAAGAAGTCTTTGCGGCTTCTCCAAAAGTAGGAATAGTCCAACTTGGAACCTGTGCAGGATGTCAGGTTTCTTTAACAGAATTTGGAATGGATATAAGGAATATTAGCTCTTCAAACCCAACTATTGCCGATATACTACCAACAATAGATATAAAATATGCACCACTTCTAGTAGATGTTCTTGCTGAATCATTTGAGAATATTAGCTCCCTTGATATTTGTATAATTGAGGGTATTGCAGGCCCCACAGTTGAGTCTTCAGAACTTCTGGATCACGCCAGATCGATATCAACTAAGGTTGTTGCACTAGGAGATTGTGCATCCTACGGCGGAGTCCCTGGTTTGAATTCAAGAAAAGGTCTTTTAGATCTTCATCCTATAAACGAAGTAATTTCAGTAGATGCATACATCAGAGGATGTCCACCACAACCAGAACAAATATGGTACATGGTAACTGGTGGAGCTATTGGCGAAGCCATAAAACCTGGAAGAGTATGTGATCCATGTATCTATGATCCTGAAGGCCCTCAAGCAAGTGAGCTAGGCCAGCCCGGATGTAAAAAACATCTTGGATGCCAGGGTCACGATAGTCCATGGCAATGTGGAGCTACAAGAAGCACTGGTGGAAAAGCACCATGTACACTGGTTGATGATATTTGTATAGGATGTTACAGAGACCAGTACCCAGTAACACCATATTATGTTAAAGGTCAAGTACAAATGAGAAATCAATATGGAGCTGGAAACCAAACCCCTAGTGGAAATACAACAAACGCAACCACAAATGCAACACTAAATAAAACAGGAATGATGGGTAAGTAGGTGATTTAAATGGCAGTTGAAATAAAACCCGTAACTAGAATTGAAGGCGATGGAAAACTTGAATTAGAAACCTACTTGGACGAAGCTGGAAAATTAAAAGTAAAAAATCTTTTAACACCTAATGACGGAACTTTAAATTTACCAACAGATAATGCTGCAAGGTATCCAAAGTTCTGTGTCACAGAATTTAGAGGATTTGAGAAATTTGCAGTTGGAGAACAGCCAGACACTGTTACAAAACTAGTTCCAAGGATATGTGGTGTTTGCCCCGTGCCTCACAACATGGCAAGCACATGTGCAGTTGAGGCCGCTTATGGCACAAAAATAGTTAACAATGCAAAGACAGTAAGAAGATTCATGCTTGCAGTTCATACAGTACACAGTCATCTACTGCACTTCTTTGTACTTGCTGGAAAGGACATTCTACCACAGAGCATAATAGATCAAGAACTTCCTAACATAATAAGTGCCCACAACAAGGCACAGGCTTGTGTAGCAGTATTTGGAGGAAAACCTGTTCACCCTGCATCATGTATTCCTGGAGGACAGACAAAAGTTCCAAACAGTACAGAAATTGGACAGATCAGAGCACGAATGCAAGAAATACAAAGTTATGCAACTTCTCTTTTAGGTGCATTAAAGGGTGCTCTATTAAATCTACCAAACGACTTTGGTGTAAGACCTAGTAACTACTTGAGTTCTGGTGTTCCTTTCTATAGTGGTGTTTCTGGATCATTTTCATACTTTGGAACATCAGGAGGAGTTGTAATCAGAAATCCTTCAAATCCAACTGACTTTAACTCAGCCACCATAGTTCCATTTAACCCAGCAAATGTGAAAGAAGAAATCATAACCCCCTACGGAAGCGTTATAAACCTTCCAACAAACTACAGCTACACCAAAAGACCATACTACACCCACAACGGCGTAAACTATGTATGTGAAGTAGGACCTCTTGCAAGACTCGCAGTAGCATACAAGGCTGGTGACAGCGTTGTAAAATCTACCGTAGACAGCATCGCAAGTAGTTGGGGTGTTGGTGCAAACGACATATTATCTCCCTCAACAAGAAACAGGCACATAACCCGGCTTATAGAAACCGTGATAATGATTGACAGAATTCTAAATGGCGGTTGGTCAAACATAGCTCAGGTAGACAGTTACTCACCTCCAAACGAGAAAGCAGGAACTGGTATGGGCATAGTTGAAGCACCTCGTGGAACACTAATACACAGCATACAAGTAGGATCTGATTTAAAGACTGCATCATACGACTGTATGGTACCGACTACAGCAAACACAGGAGCTATGGAAGAAGCTGTAGCAGACGATCTCGTGGAGATAAGACCAGAAACAATAGAATTGCTAGGGCGTGAACCAACAGAAGACGAAAAACTACTTTTAGGAGATGCAAGCCGAAGCATAAGAGGATTTGATCCATGTTGTTCATGTTCCTCCCACATGATAGAAATTAAAAACCCAGATGGCACTAAAAAACGCCATCTATAACTTATTTTTTTGTGGGAAAATGATATGCATAGTTGGCTTTGGAAATTTATTGCTTGGAGATGATGGAGTAGGAATAAGAATAATCCAAAGACTTAAAATGATGAACCTTCCAAATTATGTGGATATAATAGATGCTGGAGCTTATGGGGCAATCCTATTCAGCCTAATTGAAAAATATGACAAAATAATTGTGGTGGACGCTGTTAGATCCAATCATGAAATTGAAAGAATCATTTTAATGAAGGCATCTGAGATAATGAAAACAAATGAAAAATATTACTTTTCTGGACATGATTTAAATCTGTTAGATATATTTTCAATGATAGAATCTGTCTATTCAGACAATCTATTGGATAAAATATGTATCATTGGCGTTAGAATCCAAAAAATTGAAGAATCATTAGAACTTTCAGAAAAAATTATAAAAAGCATGGAAAAAACTGTGAATTTAATTACAACTAACTTCCTAAATGAGGGTGATGAAATATGGAAGAACCACTGATTACGCATTTCGACGAACTGAGAAGTAGATTAATAAGAATTGCTATTGTAATTATTGCAATATCTGCTGTTACGTTCCCATTTGCCAATCAAATTCTTATTAGAATTCAAAATGATTTACTACCTGAAGGAATGCGTTTGATTGTAATAGGCCCCTTAGAAGCCATATGGGCACAAATAGAAGTATGTATGCTTGTTGCATTTGTAATTGCCCTTCCATACATTATCTATGAAACTATGAAATTCTTAAAACCAGCTCTTAAAGGTTCTGAGAATTCTTTTTTAATTAAAACAATACCTCCCGCATTGATACTTTTTGGAATTGGAGCTATATTTACTTACAAAATTGTGCTTGTAGTAACACTTAAATTTCTTATTGGCTATGCAACATCCTCCGGTGTTATACCTCTTTTAAGTTTAGGAGATTTCATATCATTTGTACTCCTAATGATTTTGGTATTTGGGCTACTCTTTGAATTACCACTTGCCTGTTGTGCTCTTGCATCCCTTGATTTAATCTATTCTGATACCCTTACAGGTAACAGAAAAGGAGCTTACGTTGGTATTTTGATTATCGCAGGAATTTTAACACCAGACCCCACACCGTTTACTCAGCTTATTGTCACATTACCAATGATCATTCTCTTTGAAATAAGTGTTCTTTTGATTAAATACATGCACAGAGATAAGAAAATGGAGGTTACAAATGATGCATCCGTTGGTTAAGGAGGTGAAAAAATGATTGGTGGACTTGGAATGCCAGAACTTTTAATAATCCTTTTTGTGATCCTGCTCCTTTTTGGTTCAAAGAAACTTCCAGAACTTGCAAAAGGAATGGGTAAAGCTTTTGGAGAGTTTAAAAGAACTCAACGTGAGTCAGAGTTTAAAATAAAAGAAGAACCAAAAGAAGCAGAAGTAATAGAGAAAAAAGAGGAAATAAAAACTGAATCTAAAGAAGAAACAGTGCAAACAACTAAAACAGCTGAAAAATCAGAAACAAAAGCATGAATAATAGGATACTCTTTAATGAACGTTTAAACGATTCATTAGTTTGCCTATAATCTCATAGGATACTCTTTAATGAACGTTTAAACGATTCATTAGTTTGCCTATATAATTTTTTAGTATATGTAATATTTATATAACTTAATGCCCTTAAATGGAGGTTAAAAAAATGAAGAAAGAATACCTAATCTTAATTTCACTTTGTTTGGCCATTATTGCATTGGCTGCATCTTTATATGGGCTTTCTAAAACCCCAAACATTTCTACAAGCCCAATAACGTCATGGAATTCACAAATTATGTCTCCACAAATCAGTGCCACGTCATTTGTGGATCCTTCAGCCAGAATAATCGGAGACGTGACTATTGGAAGTAACGTTTTCATTGGACCATTCGCATCAGTGCGTGGCGATGAAGGATCACCTATTTACATTGGTGATGGTTCAAACATCCAAGATGGTGTGATTATACATGGTCTTAAAGACCCTCGAGTAACTGTTGGGGGTAAAAATTATTCTGTCTATGTTGGAAAAGAAGTTTCAATGGCACATGGCAGTATAATTCACGGTCCTGTCTTTATTGACGACAAAAGTTTTATTGGCTTCGGTGCAGTGATATTCAAAGCAACCATAGGTAAAAATTGTGTTATACTACACAATGCTGTGGTGACAAATAATGTAAAAATAGCCGATGGTAAATATGTACCAGCAGGTGCAATAATCGACGACCAAGCAAAAGCAGATGCACTAACAGAAGTTCCAGAAACTCTCAAAGAGCTACCTCCAGACGTAGTGAAAGTCAATAAAGAACTGACAAATACATACAAACGCTAATGGGATATTAACTCAGTTTAACATGTTCCCCCCATTATTTTTTTAATGATAAATGAGTTAATAATATCCCATTAGTTTTTTTGTTTTTTTATTTTTTTGGGCATGATGATCTTATTTTAATGACTTTAAAAGTGGATAAACTTCGCAAATACTGGACTTGATAATAAAAGTTCTAAAATATCTTAAATATATTCTCCAAAAAAGCCCAACATAAAGATTAAAAAAAGGGGATTTAAAAATTATTAATTAAATAAGACTTTTTTTTATAACAAATGAATTTAAAGCATTTTATAACTGATAGTATTTGCTTAAACAGTAAATAATACCCTAATAATATGTGTTTCCATAATCTAAACTTTAAATAAATAACTAATAAAAAAATGAATCTCAAAATTCAAGATACAATATTACTAAATTCAGTATCCTTACTTAAATTTGTTAGATATATATACATTAAACAATTAATAATATGACTAGAATCTGAATAATATCATAATCCAAAATAAATAATATTTGGATTTCTATTTACATATAATAATTTCCATTATTAAATAATAAGTTATATATTTTTTCAAAAAAAATAGTGTTAGCAGCCATGATTTTGGTTTTGTTATTATGCAGTATAAAAAAAAGAAAGAAAATCAAGATGTAGATAGATCTAAGAAATCAGAATACATCTTTGTAGAACCTGATAATTTCAATGAAAAAATACATTTAAAGGAGATTTTTAAAGAATCTGAAGAGGGATATAAGTTTCCCATTAATAATTCTAAAGTTCCAATAAACATCTTCTCTGAAGATATGAAGATTTTGGATGTAAATAAAAGGCTAATTCAACTTTCAGGATATTCTAAAAAAGAGCTTTTATCCATGAAATTGAAAGATATATACCCTGAATCGGCTGAAATCTTGAGTAAAGGAATAAAAAAGATAATTGAAGCTAAAATATTTCCTATTTTAGAAGTTAATTTACATACTAAAAAGGGGAAGATTATACCTGTTGAAATAGTTGTCACTGAACTTAAAAATTATGGTCCAAAAAGTGTTTTCCAAGGTACTGTGAGAGATAATGATGCACTTATGCAAATAGAAAAAGCTTTAACTGATATTGAAAAAAGTTTTAGAACATTAGCTGAGACTTCCTTTGATATTATCATGCTTTTTGATCGAGAATGCAGAAATCTTTATGTGAATCCAACAATTGAAAAGCTAAGTGGTATTCCTCCAGAGGATTTTATTGGCAAAAAGTTTGTACAACTTGGTTTATCTGATGATTTAGTTAAACTGTATAAAGAGACTGTTTATAAAGTTTTTGAAACCAAAACCAATGATCTTATTGAATTAAAACTTCCTAAAGGTACTTGGATAGATGCTTTTTTAGTACCTGAATTTGATGAAAAAGGTGAAGTAAAGTTTGTTATAATTACTGCACGAGATATCACTGAACGTAAGCATGCAGAGGAGAGCTTAAGGGAAAGTGAAAATAAGTATCGTGGACTTGTCAATAGTAGTGTTGATGCTGTGATATCTGTTGACATGCAAATGAGGATCACTATGTGGAATCCTGCAGCAGAGAGATTATTTGGTTATAATGAAAAAGAAATACTTGGAAAAAGCTTAATGACAATTGTTCCAAAAAGCTATAAAAAAGAAAAAGAAGAAGGATTTGATGAATATAGGAAAACTGGTGCAAGTTTTGTTATAGGAAAGACTGTAGAACTTGAAGGACTAAGAAAAGACGGAATCAAAATACCTATAGAGCTTTCAATTTCGTCAACAAGAGTGGGAGAAACAGAAATTCCTACTGCAATTATTAGAAACATCACTGAACGTAAAATGGCCGAAAAAGCTATTAAGGAGAGTGAAGAATATCAAAGAACCATTTTTTCTTCAGTCCACACTGGTATTATTGTAGTTGATGAGAAAACCCATGAAATACTTGATGTTAATCAAGTAGCAGCCGATCTCATAGGTGTTTCAAAGAAAAAAATTATGGGGAATATATGTCACAGATACATATGCCCTGCTGACGAAGGTAAATGCCCCATCAGCGACCTTGATCAAGTTGTAGATAATTCTGAACGTGTTCTTTTAGATGTTAAAGGCAATGAAATACCCATATTAAAAACTGTGATTCCAATAAAATTAGCAGGGCGCGAATGCCTTCTTGAAAGTTTTATTGATATGACTGAACGTAAAAAAATGGAAAACGCCTTAAAACATAGCGAAGAAAGTTTCAGGGCTTTATCCGATGATTCAATTGACCTTATCATACGTCATGATAGAGAGCACAGACACCTTTATGTAAATCCCATTGTTGAAAAGTTTACAGGTATTATGCCAGAGGACTTTATAGGTAAAACACTTTATGAAATGAAATTTCCAAAGGATTTAGTGGAATTGTGGGAGAAAGCTATTGACAAAGTATTCAAAACAAAAAAAAATAACCACATTGAATTCGAACTCCCGAAAGGTATATGGATAGATGCATTGTTAGTGCCGGAATTTGATGAGAAAGGTGATGTAAATATTGTTTTAACTTCAGCACGTGACACTACTGAACGTAAAAAGATGGAAACCACCTTGTCACGGGAAGTTTCAATTAACAATGCTCTGGCTAAATTATCAAGAAATCTCCTGTCTCAAGCCTCAATTGATGATATTTCATATCTTGTTTTAGAACATGCCAAAGATCTAACCCAAAGCCAATATGGTTTTGTTGGATATATAAATCCTAAAACAGGTTATCTAATGGTTCCTACCCTTAAACGAGATTTCCGGAAAGAATTCAAAAAAAAAGATAAAGAAACAATTTTTAAGGAATTTAAGGGATTGTGGGGTTGGGTGTTGAATAACAAAGAGTCAATCCTCACAAACGATCCAGCCTGGGATCCAAGATCAACTGGAACCCCTGATGACCATATCGCAATCAACAATTTTGTATCCGCTCCTGCGATGATAGAGGATAAATTAGTAGGTCAAATTGCTTTAGCTAATGCAGATCATGATTATACTAAAAAAGATCTAGAATTGGTAGAACGTTTAACAGATCTCTATGCTATTGCTATTAATCGTCAATTATTAGAAGAAAAAATTCGTGGAAGTGAAGAAAAACATAGAAAAATAGTTGAAAAATTTTTAGAAACTGTTTCAGAGGATTGAGCAAAACCAAAAATCTAAGAGTATATTCCAAATATTTTTTTTGTTTTTTTGATAATCCTTCTTTAAAATAATTATTTTCCAAGCATTGCAATTTCTTCTGCGAATGTTCCCAGAACCTTTTTAGATAATCCCTCTACAAATTTAAGGGATCCTGCACATTCATGTCCTCCACCATCTATTCCTGCTTCTGGAATTTCTCCATCAAGTTTTATAATTATTGTGTTTAAATTGAATCCAAACATTTCATTTACAGCATCTGTAGCCCTTATTACTCCAAAATCAGGCCCGTAAGAAAGAGTTACTATTGGGGTTTCTTCACCATATTTTTTAACCATTGTATCATGCACATAACCTGTGGTTTTACCTGGTGCAGGATATGTGAATTTAAAAGCAAATTTTTCAACATCTAACACGTTAAATATCACACCATTTGGTAATTTCTGGGTTTTAAGGTTAGGAAGAGCAGCTCTAAGCTGGTTTTTAACTCTCTTTTGAGATTCCTTGTAAAGTGCTTCAATGAGTTTTGAATGTTTATCCCGGTTTCCAATGCCAAGAATTGTGTCCATTATTCCCCTACCATTCATAAATCTCAGATAAAACGCTTCAAAGTCTACACATGTGGCTATTTTTTCAAGATCTTCCCTATCGTAACCTTTAAAATCTGAAATTTCTATATATTTTTGAGCTTCATCAGAGCTTGCATGATCACCTACAGCTGCAATTCCAGGTAAATGCATTAATTGCTCTTTAACTTCAGGATTTATCATTTTTGCAACTTCAAATGCAAGTGCACCTGCTGTTATTTCTGAATTACCACCTACAAGATAAGGATTTACATGCACATCCACATAATCGTCTACAACCACTCTTTCATCAACTACTTCGCCAGGATAATGATGATCTATAACTACAATTTCTATATCATAAATTTTAGCTTTTATAAGAGCTAAAACATCCTCCTCTGTTGATCCATTGTCTAATAAAACTATTAATGGTAATTTTTGACCGTGTCTTTCCCTATCTTCAAGTGCAAATGATAAATCTTTTACAACATCCTCAATTTCATAGAATGGTGCTTTACTTGGCGCTCTTTTAAAAAAATGCCATTCAGCATCACTTCCAGGATTTATATCTCTTATAAGAGGTACTACTGCTTTTTCTATGGCTACTCCTGCACATATTCCATCTGCATCTGCATGGTGTCTTACCAGAACTGATCTTCCATCAAAAATAGCCCTTCTTATGGCTTTTGCAGCTAATCTCATCCTTTCTTGAAGTTTATTAAGGACTTCACTTTCAATCATTAGCTCTGTGGTTTCAGGTTCTGCTTTTTTGTCTATTGCTTCATCAATTAATCTTCTTGCATCAATTGATTCTTTTCCATGCAGTTTTTCAATAGATTCTGATTCTATCTGTATTTTTCCACTGTGAATATTCACTTCACCGAGGACTTCCACTATGTTTCCGATGCTTATATGTGGATATACTCTGATTCCAGGTTCATCAAAGGCTGCAGCCCATGTTGTAGATGTTTCATCTGATATTGTGAATATGGTTGGTCCTGAAGTCTGTTGAATTTGAATTACTTCCCCTACAATTCTAACAGTTCTTTTAACATAGTTTGTAGTTATTTCACCTATAAGGCTCCTTGCAATGTTTTTTCTAAGCTTAACTAACTCATATTCTCCTTTTATATTTGATTTAACAAGGTCAACTTCATCTTTCCCGCCTTTACCTTTTTTAATGTCTATTACTTTAACTAAAAGGTCATCGCCAACATCATATCCTAGCATTCGACCTCTAAGTAATCCAAATAATTTTTTTGAAAGGCTTACAAATATTCCCCAGTCTTCAACCCTTGTGACTTTTCCTTTATAATCTGCACCTCGTTCAAGATCGTTTATATCACATGCTGGGTGCAAAATATAGACTTTGTTTTGAACTTCACAGTCTTTGCAGTAGTCTCCTGATTCTATTTTCTTACCGCATTTTTTGCACTGGTTCATTTCACCTTTTCCTTCACATACAACACATTTTTCAGTGACTTCTATTTCGCCTTTTCCTTTACATACACCACATGGAACTTCTTGTTCTTCATTTAAATCAAATCGTTCCATTGCACCGCTTGAAATGCCTTTAACATGTTTTTTTACATCTACCTGGTCTTTAAAGCAACTTCCATGGCATGCTTCGCAAATTTTATAACTTATGACTTTATGTCCCTTTCCTTTACATTCTAAACAAATTTTATTCATAATATACCTCAAATTTTTCGAATTTGGGTTCAGAAAATACTATGTATTTTCTTCAACTCAAAAATAAGAATTATCTAATAATTTATCAATTATTTATCTTTTATTTATATTTCATTTAAATTTAGTTGGGTTCTGCTTTACTATACTGTTCTTTTTATCCTTATATTCCATTGCTTTGTCCATAAACTGATTTGCAAGCTGCACATGAGGGTTACCAGTGTTATTATTCTTTTGCTGGAAATAGGGAATAGCTTGCTTTAATTCTAATGTAGCATTAAGCTTTGAATCTATTTCTACCATCAAATTTTGCATATAACCTACAAAAACCGTATCTTTAGTGGCTTGAGCATAATTTAAAGCTTCTTGTGCTGAATTTTTTGATGAATTAAATTCTGTAATTGCATTATTACAGTTTGTGGTCGCACTATCTAATGAATATTTATTTAAATCTGATGCTGCATTGTTGTAATAATCGTCTCCTTTTTTAAGATGGTCATTGATTGTTGAGGAAAGTCCATTTATTTTACTTAAATCTGATTGAATACATCCAGATAAAGCTACAACAAGCATGATTAGAATTAAAGGGATAACTGTGTTTTTCATATTTTTCACGTGAACATTGATTAATAAACATCTAATTTTAACACTTTAAAATCTTATGATTTTAAATGTTTGGAAACCTACGGTTTCCTCAACTTTAAAATGTTATCTTTAATTTATTATATAATTAATTTAAGTTATAGCTTTATAAAATTAGATATTAATATTTATCAAGTTAAATATTCATTTTATTTTTGATTATTTAACTTTATTACCAGTATTAAATGTTATTTTAAATTTTGTACCCTTATTTTTTACCATTTCTATGTTACCATGTATTTGATCTGTTAGGGCCATAACTAAATGCAAACCAAGTGATTTCGTGTTTTTATAGTCAATATCCTCTGGAAATCCAATACCATCGTCACTGACAGTTAAAACATATGAATCATCCCCATTGGAATGTAAATCAACAGTTATAGTACCTTTTTTTCCATTAGGGAATGCATGTTTTATAGAATTAGTTACAATCTCATTAATGATAAGGCCACATGGAATTGCCGTGCTAACATCGAAGGATATATTATCTGCACTAACCTGAGGAAGTATAATCCCTCTAGTAATTCCATATGAACGGAAAAGGTCATTTATAAGGCTTTTTATGTATTCTTCAAAATCAATTACCGATAAATCTTCTGATTGGTACAGTTTTTCATGGACAAGAGACATTGTTTTTACACGGTTTTGACTGTCTCTAAAAAGCTCAAATGTCTTTTTATCATCTATATACCTTGATTGCAGTCTAAGTAAGCTTGAAACTATTTGCATGTTATTTTTAACTCTGTGATGTATTTCTTTAAGTAGTACTTCCTTTTCTTCCAGTGATTTTTTTATTTTTTCTTCTGCAATTTTATGTTGGGCTTCAATTTTAATATTGTGAAGTGCAAATCCAATATCTTCAACTAACTTACCCAGTAATGTTACTTCATTACTATCAAAAGGTTCTTTATGTTCAGAACAGATGTTTAGAACCCCATAAATTTTAACTCCTGAAAATATAGGTAAAGCAATGTAAGAAGTATTGCAATCATTTATATCGCCCTTATCATTAGATTCTTGGTGAGCATTATCCGCAGTGCTAGGATTGACTTGAGTTTTACCTGTTTTTATTGCCATTTCAATTGGAGTTTCTCCTGTAACTGGATTATTCCCTGTAACATTAAAAAATTTTAGATTATCCTCACTAATACCTTCTGATGCTACAGGTTTTAGTTTAAAACTATTTTTTTCAACTTTACCAATCCATACGTAATGGAAATCTCTTGTTTTAAATAAAATTTCGCATACTTTCTTTAAAAGAGTTTCTGGATCTTTTTCTTTCACTATAAGTTGATTAATATTACTTATTGATATCAAAATTGAATTTAAATGCAGTATTTTTTCTTCTGCCCTTTCACGTTCTATTATTTCTATTTTTAATTGTTTATTCTTATTTGAAAGTTTTGTTATTTGAGTTTTAACTTGTCCCCAACTTCTGTATAATCCGTAAATAATCAGTATGTATGCAATTATTCTAATTATGACCAGATATTGTTCTAATGGACCTTTTAGACCTACTAAAAAGAAAAAATGAGAAATTCCAAATAGCAAGAAGGCTAAGGCAATATAAAGTGCAATTAAATTTTTATTTATTTTATAAGTTGCAAATCCAATTACAACAATGATTAAACTAAGTATTAGATTTGCTAAATATATCGGATCCAACACCAGCGGCATTCCATTCCCTTCCAAATCTACACTTAATTATTTATGCTTATATAATAAATTTTTATCCATAAAATTTCGTAAAATAATTCTGAGAGTTTTTCTAATTAATTAAACTTTTAAATAATCCTTTTTTACTTCCAGATACATTATCTGTTCCTGTTTCCAGTTTTTCAATATATTCTTCCTGTAATCTTAATTTCACTTGCAGTTCGTTGATCTGGGCTTTTAATTGATTTCTTTCATTTTTCAGCGTTTTCAAGATGGCCTTTAGTTTTTCAAAGTCATTTTTACGAGTGATTTTCACGAATTCATCAACTTCAAAAGGATTATTCCTATCTAAATGGATTAAATATTTATCATGTACTATTTGGCGTTGCCTCATCTTTTTATCCATTATTACTGTGATATCCTTACATTTACGAACCCTTGCATCTACAACATCCAATTTAATCACCTGACTATATATCAAGTGAATTAATGTTATAACTGGATTGTTAGAGCATCAGAAAAGTAATGATTCAAAATATAAAATAATAAAAAATAAACAATCTTAAAAAATTAGCTATTGTGCAGTAAAGATTATTACCTGTATACGTGAACATATCTGTGGAGCTGATATTATGATAAAATATGTAGATTTTAAAGTATTAAGTAAAACAAAGCATTTTGCCACAGATATTCTTTTTAGATATAAAGACGACAAAGTTACTAAATAAAAACATGACTTTATTAAGCCAAAACTAAATTCATTTAATTTAGAAATTGATACAGACCATTCCATGACCATAGAAACAGATTATAATAAATCCACAGAATAATTAATAGTTGGGCTAATAATTACATTCCCTGATCATCGTCCATCCACACGTACTCCTAAAGAGGAGTCTTTAGAAAAAGCTAAGATATTGGAAAAATATAAAAACTTATTCTTAGAGTTTTACAGCCATTTAGAACAGCAATTCACTTTAAATAAAAAAATAAAATTAGTTAGCTCTCTGATATATTCCTCCTTCCACATGCGGGGCAGTCCCAAAACTTTTCTTTAGTTCCTAAAGCTTCGATTACGTTTACACGCCCTATATGGTGGCATAATTCGCATTCTCTTTTTTCTTCAGCCATGTTTTATCCTCCCCCCTATTTAATTTAATATTTTTTGTAATTCCGCTCACTATAATCTCCCATAATATTTGTATTGTATAAAAAAAGTTAATAAAAATTTTATTTATTCATTGAATCTTATTCCAGCTCCATAAAATGTAATTTTAGCATTTTCCCATTTAGGACCTACAGTTTTTGGAAATTTTACAAGCATACTAATTACTATGCCAAAGTTAATCTCAATATCTGGGAGATCAATCTCAATCCACTGTTTTCCATATTGTTGGTTAATTTTTCTAACTCTATTTTGGTCTATATATATTTGATTGGGACCATCCCAAAGATCTACTCTTGTAATTTCTGCGTTTCCTTCTCTTTTTATATAAATAAAAGCATCTCGTAACTCTACATGATCATCATTGTCTATTTGTGTTGGAGTAGGAATAGCTAATTGAAACCATCCACTGAGATCTTTATTATAAAATTTTCCTGTAGCCTCAGCTCCCCATCCAAAGTGTAATAGCTGAGATATGCCTGCTTGATCTTTCACATTCAATCCACTTGTCCAAAAATCATAATCTCCCATACATTTCACCTCATTTAGTTTTTCCTAATATTTTAGGAGCTTAAAAATGAAAAATATACCCATTTTTTTTTAACAATAAGTAAATCCATTTTCACTTTGATGAGTAGTTGTTATCACATACACAAAAAATTTTTAATTAGTGTATGTGATTACTATCGCGATGTATGCTTAAAACAATTTAAAATAGAATATGGAAAAGTAATCAAAAATTTATGAAAAAAAGAAATATTTAGAAGTATTTAAATACTCATTTTTATTAAGTTTATATATGGATCTAAGCATTATTTCCTTAATAATATCATTTATAGCAGGTTTAACAGCTGCCATAATTTCTACTGTATGTGTCATCTTTACTTTTCTAGGTTCCTTGCTTTTCTTCTCTAATTTTTCAAATTCTTTACTTATTTTATAACTATAAATGCAAAAACCCGCGAAGATTACAGATATAACGCTCAAAAATAAAGATTTAAAAAGATCCATAATAACCCCATGAATAAAAAAAAATGAATATCTAAATAGTATTTTTTGATTTATACTGATTTCCACAAACCATGAATACTACAATATTCTCTGGCACTGATTTTGCTGGTATCATCAATTTTAATCTCAAATTCAGCTTGCGGTTCATCACCCGGTTTTAATGATTTAATGTAAGCACAGTTATCAACCAAAACTTCAATCCACTCAATAAAGTGATTTTCCTCCATTGGATGTGGAATTGAACCAACTTTGACTTTTAACCCATTAGCAGTCTTTTCAATAACTGGAACATGTTTTTCAAACCCTGTATCCTCAGTTTTTTCTTCAAGTAATTCCATTAGCTGACCACAGCATACAAGACTTCCTCCACCAGCATGCATAACTTCCACTATATTTCCACAAATATTACATCTGTAAACCTGTTTATTTTCAGTCATTTTTTCAAACTCCTTTTAATATTCTTCAGATCTTACTTCAAAGTATTTTGTTGGATGATCGCATGATGGACATTTTTCTGGAGGTTCATTTCCGTAAAATATGTAGCCACACTTACTGCAGTTCCACTCTAAATCTTTTTCTTTCTTTAATAAAGTTCCAGCTTCTATCTGTTCTAATATTCTGGTGTATCTATCTTCATGATGAACTTCTGCATGTCCAATTGCCCTTAATCTGTCTGCTACGTCCATTAACCCTTCTGCTTCTGCAGTATCAGCAAATTCAGGATACATCTCTGAATTTTCGTATTGTTCTCCTGCAATTGCTGCTTTAAGATTTTCTACAGTTGTTCCATAGATTGTCGGTGCTGCAGCTTCAACCATAATTTCATCTATTTCCTGGTTAGTTTCAGCTTTTAGCTCATTAATCATTTTCATTAACCATTTAGCGTGCTCTCTTTCATTATCTGCAGTAATCAGGAAAATATTTGAAAGCTGAACATATCCTTCCTTTTTAGCAGCTTTTGAGTACATTGTGTACCTATTTCTTGCCTGACTTTCACCAATAAACGCTTTTGCCAAATTTTCTATGGTTTTTTGCATAATATCACATTAGTTTATTTGTAACTTCAAGTTTATAAATTTTTATGGTCAATTGAAAACCGTAAATAGCTCAAACATCATTTAATATGAAGATCAGTTAAAATCTGCCTTTTTCACATATTCATTAATTGTATCAACTAAAAATTTATGAAATTCTTTATTTCCCAATTCTCTTTTTATGAAATTTGCTAATAAACTTCAAAAACCTAATTTATTCCATTATATCCGAAATTATTTATTTATCATGGTAACAATATTTAATTTGAACTCAAATTTATCTTAATAATCTTTTTCCGGTGAATTTTATGGAAAATAATAACGATAATACCAATGCTAAGATACCAGCTTTAATAATTGCAATAATCGCTTCATTTTTGACCCCATTTATGGGATCAGCTATTAACATAGCGCTTCCATCTATAGGAAATGAATTTTTAACCAATGCTGTCCTGTTAGGCTGGGTGCCAACAGCATTTTTGTTAGCAGCCGCCATATTTGCAGTTCCTTTTGGACGAATTGCAGATATTTATGGTATGAAAAAGGTTTTCACCTACGGAATGATAATTTTTACTATTTCATCTCTACTCTCTGCAATAGCACCTTCAGCAGTTTATTTAATAGCTTTTAGAGTAGTTCAAGGAATAGGGTCTGCTATGATTTTTGTTACAGGCCTTGCAATTGTAACATCTGTTTATCCTCCCCATGAAAGAGGTAAAGCAATAGGTTTCACCATTGGTGCTGTGTACATAGGTCTTTCGCTTGGACCTGCTCTTGGTGGAATTTTAACACAATATTTTGGATGGAGAAGTCTCTTTTATTTAATGGTACCCATTGGAATCATGGTTATAGCCCTAATATTCTGGAAATTAAAGGGAGAATGGGCAGCATGTCAAGGAGAAAAATTCGATGTTCCCAGTACAATACTCTACAGTTTAGCTTTATTGACATTTATGTTTGGATTTTCAGAACTTCCAGGAATAATTGGAATTATAATGATAATAATAGGTGCAGTAGGTCTTGCAGCATTTGTTATGCTGGAATTAAAAGTAAAAGTGCCTGTTTTTAACATGAGACTCTTTAAAAATACAACTTTCGCATTTTCAAGCTTAGCTGCTTTAATCAACTACATGGCCACATTTGCAGTGGTATTTTTCCTGAGTTTATATTTGCAGTATATAAAAGGTTTAGATCCACAAACTGCAGGCTTTATCCTGGTAGCACAGCCAGTTATCATGGCTGTTTTAGCGCCTGTTGCTGGGAAACTTTCAGATAAGTACGAACCAAGGATAATTGCCAGTATTGGGATGGGATTAACCACTATCGGATTATCATTTTTCATCTTCTTAGATATGAGCACCAGCATATTGTTCATAATATTAGGATTAATTATTCTGGGCTGTGGATTTGGCTTATTTTCATCACCAAACACTAATGCCATCATGGGATCTGTGGAAAGAAGGTTTGTAGGAATTGCATCAGCAACTGTAAGTACAATGCGACTTATTGGGCAGACATTAAGCATGGGAATAGCCATCCTTATACTCTCATTAATTATTGGAAAAGTAATGATAACTGCAGATAACATCCCTGATCTTTTAGGGAGTATACAACTAGCATTTACAGTGTTTACAATACTTTGTTTTATAGGAATTTTTATATCTATGGCTGGAAAAAAGAAAAAAATAGAAAAAACAGATTAAAACCAAAATACGGTTAGTTCTGTTTGGATACTGTGGAATAACCGTCGATTTTTTCCACTTTGAAAACATTGTCTGCAAAACTTCCTAGCTCTCTTTCATGGGAAACAAGAATAACTTGAGGGCATTTCAGTTCATTTAAAATTTCTCTAACTTTGTATAATTGTTCTCTGCTAAATCCATCAGTTGGTTCATCCAATATTAATAAATTGGATTTCATTCCTGTAGAAACGTGCTGAACTACATTATTTAAAGCTAAACGGTAAGCTAAAGCCACACTGGTCTTTTCACCACCACTTAAATAATTAATATCTTGTTCAAACCCATCTTGTTCTACAATTGGGGTGAATTCTTCATCAATTTTTGCATTTTTGGAAGTATCTTCAATTAGAATGTTAAACCATTTTTGGAAATTATCATTAAACTCCTCAAACCTTTTTTGCATCACATGTTTTTCTATCAAGCTGAGTGTTGGAATCAAGTAGTCATTAACCCAAATATGATAATCATTGCACTTACTCAACTGTTTAGTGAGACTTTCCTTTCTCGCTATCTCATCTCTAACTTTTGATATGTCCTCAAGCAATTTTTCCATTAAAGTTTTAGCTGAAGCCATATTTTCTTTGATTAATTGCATTTGGGAAACTGTCTTTTCATATTCCAATTTTGATTCAACAATTTTAGGTGGAACATTTGCTAATTCTGCTGATTTTTCTTCAAATTTAGATAAATCCTGTTTTAAATCATTGATTTCATTAGTAAGAACATTGATAGACTCTTTATTCAATTTTATTTTAGCAAGATTTTTTTTAAGTTGATATTTAATGTTTTCCAATTCTTTTTGGCTTCTATTATATTCTTTAAGTTTATCCATTAAAACTTCAAAATGATTTATATAATCCTCGATTTCATCAAAATCAGTGTGATATTCCGTTATTGATTCTAAATTTATATCAAGGCTGCTTATTTTTTCTTTTATAGAAATAATTTTATTTTTCACCTTTTCTAAATTTGATACTTTTTCTGTAAGGAATTTCAAATCATTTAAATTATTTTCAAGATTTTTTAATTCTTTTTCATACTGCTTTAATTCTTCTTTTCCTTTTTCTTCAACATGACTTAACATTCGGTTTTCAGAATCAATTTTTCTAATACTTGTGTCGCTTTCAGTCTTCAAATTCTTTTTATGTTCTTCATTTAATGTACTACCGCAAATAGGACATAAATCCCCTAAACCATCTAAATTTTCCAATTTTTCAGTGATATCTGATTTTTTAGCCTCTAACTTGTATATCTTTTTAGAAACTATTTGCAACTGTTCTTTATGGGAATCCACTAAATTGGATTGTTCTTCTATTTTAAGTTTTAATGATTCTTGTTCATTCTGAAGGTCTTTAGAAACTTTTTTTTTCTCATTTCCAAGCTCATTTTCGAAGGATTGCCTATTATCATTTAACATAACTAAATTAGAGGTTAAACTGTCACGATCTTTGACGATCTTTTTAATTGCAGCTAATTTACCACTTAGATCCTCTTCAGTTTCATTAGTTGGCTTTTTAATCTTTTCAATCTTTTCAATTTGTAAGATAAATTTCAGCCTATTTTCTTCTTCTGCATTTTTAATTTCATCTTGATATTTGATTGATAACTCTTCTTTATCTTTTATTTGCTTTTTTAAATGAGGAATTTCAGCCTGTATTTTTTTTAGTTCCAGTTCTGACTCTTGTAACTTTTCAAGTGCTTCATTTTGCTCTTTAAGTAGTTTTTCAAGTTCTTCTTTACTAACTTTGAATTTGGCCAGCTTATTTTCATTTTCTTCTAATTTTCCTTTTAAAATAAACAAATCCTGCTTTTTTTCATCTAAATCTGCTGTTTTAGCCTTTAATTCAATAACTTTATCTTTTATTGACCGAGATATTAAATTTGCATTTTCTGCTGCGATTTTATAATCTTCTATTCCAAAGGCTTTTCTTAAAGTTTGAAGTCTATCATCTGGTTTTTGAGATAGTATATATTTCATCTCTTCTTGAGGAGTATAAACTGCATATCTAAATATCACGCTTTGGGCTCTTGGATTAAGTGGTTCTTTAAAATTAAGAATATCTAAAACTTTTTCCTTGATTTCTGAAGCTGATAAATGAATTTTTTTACCATTAATACCTAAAAGACCCTTATCTTGCCTTACAGAGCCATCCTTTTCATTTCTTATAAGAGTTCTTCTAATTTGATAATTATTATTTCCCACCATGAATTCTAAAAGTACTGATCCATTTTTAGAGCCTTTACGAAGTATTGAATCACCTTTTTGGTTTCCAAGACCAAAAAGAGCAAATTCAATTGCCATTAATATTGTAGATTTCCCAGAACCAATATCTCCTTCAAATAAAGAGGTTCCCATAGGGAATTCTATTGGTTTATGGTTTTTGTAGCTCCTTATATTAGTCATGGAAAGTGTCTTAAAAATCATTTTAATTACTCTCCAAATCTAATACTTCTAATGATTCATTTAAAATTCTATTATGATAATCTAATTTCTTTTCATTAGGTTTTGGGCTTTGTCTTATGGTTTTCATCAGTTCTAAGGCAATTTGTGCACCACTACGGCCATTCAATTGTTTCTGCATCACTTCTATGTTACTAACATTTTCCAGGAGCAAATTTTCCTCTATCTCTGCTGTAGTTTCACCTTTAACCCTAATTTCTGAAAATTCTTTAGAAACAAGGCCATGATGATTAATACTAACATGAATAGCTCCCGCTTCCCTTATAATTCGCCTAATCTCATAAAAATTAATATCAGATGTTTTACCTCCTGATAATTCTCCTTTGACCTTTATAATAACTATTTTATCATCTAATGATTTCTTTTTTATTTTAGATAGTATTTCTTCATATAATTGATTAGAATTTTTATGATTGGCTTCAAATTGCATAAATTCATATTTAGCAATGTTTAATTCGTGAAATTTAACATTAGATATTTTTTCATCAAATTCCACAATAAAAAAACCTCTTTTTTCTCCTTTAGCATTCATTTCTAAATCTTTAGGATATCCAGCAAAAGGAGGCCCAGAATAAGCGACAACCCCATGGTTTTCAAACTTATTTTCACATATCTGTTTGTGTATGTGCCCGCCAGCATAGTAATCAAAATTTTTAGGCAATAATTTAATATCAATACCATCCATTTTAGATAAAAAATCAGGTAACAAAGTCTTTATTGCAGTGTGAAAAACGAATATTTTAAATCCTTCTTCATTTTCAAGACTTCTCCTATCTAACATACTATAATAAGTATCATCAATACCCATTTTCCGCCCAGATATACCTGTTAACTTAGCATTAGTTTTTTCATCAGTTGTAAAATTTAATTTAATCTTTTCTTCTCCAAAATCATCTTTAATAACCCTGGCATCAAATAGTTTTTTCAATAATCCGCTTTCAGTTATTACATCAATAATAGATGTTTCATTAGGGCTGAAATCATGGCTACCATAATTAATATAAACAGTAATGCCTTTCTCTTTTACTTGTTTTAATTTTCCTACAGCTTCTTTAACAACACCCATGTCTGGAAGATTTGAATGGAACAAATCACCAGCAATAATTATAAAATCAACTTTTTCTTCTAAACATACATCTAAACATTGTTTAAATGCATTTATTTCTAATTTTTTTAATTCAGGGTATTTTTGAGCACCTAAATGGCAATCAGCAAGATGAGCAAATTTGTACATGTCATATCAACCTATAAGTTCTGTTTCACCCTCTATTTCAGGTTCTTTGGGCATTTTTTGTATATATTCATCAACAAATTTTTCAAATTCAGGAGTGTATATTGGAATAGCAAATCTTGTGAAAACACTGCTTACTATGGCTTCACCCTTATCTAAACTTGCAATTATCCTATTATCATCAGAAAGGTCTTGGGACGCACTATCTATTATAGCTGACCTTTCAAGAGACATTTCATTTCCTAAAATAATCTTTGTATTCATATTAGCTAAAATTGGCCGTGGAATAACACTTGATAACTGGGTAATTGCAATTAAACCTATTTTGAATTTTCTTCCTTCTCTAGCTATCGTACCATAAATATTGTTTCCTCCATGGCTTTCTAAAGCATCCTTTCCTAAAACCCTCGGAGCTTCTTCAATCACGATACTAATCACAGGCTTGGATTTTAAATCAACCGAATTATACCTTTTATATCTGTTGAAAATATTGCTAGATATGATACTTCCTACAAACAGTTCTTCAAAGTCGCTCAGCTTTGAACTGTCAATAATCACTATTTTTCCATTTTCAAGAGCTTCAATAATGTCATTAATTGTGGATAAGCCTGAATCGCCACCTATAAACAGATTGCTTTTATATGTGCATTTCCCGTCAGGATAATATATATCTGAAATAGAACAAATTCCAAGCTTAGTTTCAATTTTTCTCTTTAAAACATCTGCAGTAGTTTCATTAATACCTAACATTTTAAGAGTTTGCTTATCTTTTCCTTTTGCAACTTCTTTTATCCAATTTTCACCATATTTATTATAAAACATTCTCATGGCTTCTTTTTGAGCAGAAGAGAATCCACCTATTCCACTAAAATGATTAGGCCTTATTTTTTTAATATTTATGGCTAATGTTTGTGCACTCTCATTATTACTATCTGGAGAATAATATTCTAACTTTTCATCTTTTTTAGGATGATTACGTAGCCCTTTTCTCACATTATCCCCGTAATATTCATTGTGAGGATCTAAAACCAGTATTCCTGCGCCTTCTGAATCTAAAATACTCCAAAGCATTACCCTAACTAAATTACTCTTTCCTCGACCAGTAGTTGCGGGTATTAAGATGTGATGTGTTAAAGATTTGATTAAATCAATGTATACTTTAACATCTTCTTTTGTAGTTGAACCACTCCTGAGATCTCCTAAATAAATTGAATTTTCAATATTCTCAGGTTCTAAAAATTTCAAATCAGACTTTTCTATAGATCTAATAGGACTAAAAAAATCAGGTAATCTTTTAGGGCTTTTAGTGATGTATCCTGGTTTTTTATCTTTTTCATTTTCATTATTATTTTCTTGAACATGGAGCAGAGATTTAGCTCTACCCAACACATAATTAGTCAATTCAGGTTCCATAAACCCTAAATCAGGATTATATCCTTCTAATTCCATTCCTGAAAGAAGTTCATGAGTTGATTGGGGAGCTTGACTTCGATATTCAATATCTTTAATTTGAAGAATAGAATAATCCCTTATATTTTTATTTGCTGCTTTAGATGCGCTTTCAACAATTAAAAGTTCACCTAATTCTAAATTTTCACCAGTTTTTTCTCTGATAATAATATCTTTCAATCCGCCGCCTATAATCTGACCTCTTTTGTTCATCTACGCCTGCCCCCAACGTTATTGTCCATCCAACTTTTCATGAGTGTTAATAATTTTAATAAGAGGATTGGTTCTTGACCAAAGCCCCATCCTTGAAAGTTCAGAATATAATTTAGTTTTATAACCTTCCATCTCTTCATTTTTAACTCTTGCCCATAAATCCGCCTCAATGAGGCCATAAGGATAGCCCGGAACTTTAATATCTCTGGAATAATCAGCAATACATGAAACTATTTCAAATATTTCTTTTTCACTCATAGTATCTGCTTGTTCTTTAAATATTTCAAATCTAAATGCTGTATGGGCATGTTTATTCAATTTCACAACCATGATAACTGCATTATGCTCACGATTCTTTTCTTTACTCCGCGCCACAGGATAATAACACCATTTATCGTATTTAATATTTGAATCTTCTACCAATCTTTGAATAGAATCAATAAGAGAAACTTGAGTATCAGTAGTTAATCTACATGTTTTAGACAACCCCGTGAAAATCACATCTTTCTCCATCGCTTTCCTAAAAGCTTTTTCCACATATTTATATTCATTTTGATGACCTGTTTGCAAAGATCCGTCTCTTAAGATGATATCTCCTGATTCAAGCTCTAAATCTATGACTTTCTCGGCAATTTTCCATTCTGCGAATCTTCGAGCCATTGATGCCATTCTATCCATTCCTGCTTGTGTTCCTGCATCTACATTTTCTTCTCGGGCCTTAGTATAAAGATCTCTTTCATCAGGTAAAAATTCGTTGAATTTATCCTTAACTGGCCTTATTTTTGTTTCAAAAAAGATATTTTTATCCTCCAATTTAGAAGAAGTATATGAAAGAAAATCAATTCTTTGAGGAATTCCAGATTGGAGTAAAAATCGTTTATTATTTTTAAATATACTGAAATATATACGGTTTAATTGCACTGAGTAAATTGGAGAAGGTAATATTTCCTGGTTTCCCCCATCAACGAATGCAATTTTTCTATTGGAGTTAGCTGAATTAATTTGATGGAAATTTTTTTTATTTAAGGGATATGACTGGTAATCAGAATCACTGAAATAAGGATCTCCCAATTCCCTTTCAGATAAATCTAAACTCAAAATTTCAGCAATTTCTTTTATGCTCTTCATGATGAAGTCACTCTTTTTTATATTAATTAATTGTTCTTTAATGTTATGAGTAGTACTTATATTTTTAGCCTTTTCCCTTATTTACATTAGTATTCAAAGAGAATTTTAAAAACGCAATAATAACATTTTTAAGATTGTTCAAAATTGTTATGTGCCTATTTTTAACCATATCTTTGGTAAAAATTAATTTTTGTTTAATCATTATCAGTTAAAAATAAGTAAAAGAGAATCCAAATCCTTTCTTATGATTACAATCACTAAAAAAGAGAATCTCATTTTAAACCAGATCAAATATTTAAAAGCAGAATATAGTGATGGCGTACCATATAACATTTTAAAATTGAATTTAGATATATCTGAAACTGATCTTAAAGATATACTAAATAATCTTGAAAATAAAGGACTCATTTCTAAAATTGACAATTATATCAAAATTCAAAGAGTTGAAAATGAAATTAATGTTGTAAAATCCCGAAAAGAGGTTATAAAAGAGGATCTTAACCAAAGTGAAGGTAAAGCATTCAAGATTATCCAAAGTTTAGCAGGAGATAAAGGTATAGTATCCAGACATATTTTAGAGGGAAACTTGCTTTATGGTGATTTAAAATTAAGTAATCTTCAAATGTATCATTTAGTCATTGGACTTGAAAATAAAGGTTTAATAAAAAAAATTCAACTAAATGACGGTGAATATTACTCATTGTAATCATTTATATTCTATTAAATTATTTTAACGATTAATCCCGATTTTTTTTCAAAATACTGTTATTTAACTCTTTTACAATTATGAAAACATGAATTTAAATAGAGATTAATTCTCAAAATAAATAAAAATTAAAAAAAAGTTAAAAGCTCAATTTTGAACTTTTATTTTCAAATTATGCAGGTGTTAAATATTTAGGATCACCATTAACATGTTCTTTACCATGAACTATGCAGTAGTCAGCATCACAGCCGCCTTTACCCATATCACAGTAAAACATTCCTTCTGGACATCCCTGCTGGTTTGTGTAGCTTAATGTATGGTACTTAGTGCAATGAGGACAATAATTTACATATGTTCCATGGTGAATGTTGTAATCTGTGTATAAACTACATGAACATTTTCCATCTGCAGATACAGTATCTGGTGTTATTACAGGATTTCCTTCCACTGGATTGTATTTCGGTGTACTTGGTGTTGAGCTTGGTGGTGTGTAAACTGGAGTATATGTCTGCACATATTTGTAAACCCATTTAGTTCTCCACTTACCTTTGTATTTGTATCTTACTTTTACCTTGTATTTTGTAGCAGCTTTTACTTTTTTAGTGACTTTCTTTGCTTTTACTTTCTTCTTTGATGATTTAATTGTTTTTATGGATGCCCCTGCATTTACATTCAGTTTATTTTCGTTTAAACCAATTTTATCATTACTATTGGGTGCAACTTGGTTTTCTGTCCCTCCAACTAAAGGGAAAATACATACAACCATGCCTAATACAAGTAGCAGTGCGCATGCAGATTGTCGCTTAATAATACCGCCTCCTTGTCCAATGCATTAAATATGTAAAATTAGGACATTTTGGGCTGTTAATACATCTTTTGTATATTACATATAAATCTTATTATATACTTTTTTAAAAAATAAGCCCATATATTCTTTTTTTCAAAATTTAACGCCATATTTAGTGGTATTTTAATAAAAAACCCATGATCAATTTGCTCTAATCTGCTTTTTAATAAGTTATACTGTATTAAAACAATATTTTCTTAAAACACGACGATTTAAAGCTCTTTTTTTAGTTATTATATTATAAACGAGCTTTTAATTTTATGATGTAATCCATTATATAAAAATAAGAATATTAAACATTTTATTTTAAAAAAGAAGAAAATACTCAATTTTTTATGTGAAAATAACTGTTAATACAATATTTACAAATTATTTAATTTAAATAAAAATAAAGAAAATAGAAACCAATTCTTTGCATTAATTTAGGTTTCTTAAGCTGGTGTTAAATATTTAGAGCCACTATAAGTATGTGATTTACCGTGAACAATACAATAGTCAGCATCACAGCCGCCTTTATTTCTATCACAATAAAACATTCCTTCAGGACATCCCTGCCCGTTTGTGTAGCTTATAGTTCCATATTTATTACAGTAAGGGCAATAATTAACCCATGTACCTGTATGGACATTATAATCTGTATGTAAGCTACAAGAACATTTAGCATTTGCAGATACTGTTTGAGGGACAATTTGAGGATTACCCTGCACTATACTACTCGCTTTCACTTTTTTATATTTATATCTGGACTTTTTGTACTTGTATGCTGCTTTAACTTTTTTGTAGCTCGTTTTTTTATATTTATAACTTTTTTTAACTTTAGATTTTTTAGCTGCATTTACTTCTAAAACGCTTTTATCGCTTAAAATTATTTGCGTGTTTGAAGAAGTATTTTGGCTTTCCGCTGCTCCTACTGAAGGGAAAACTGACATTGCTATGGCTAAAACCAATATTAACGCACTCTTTGATTTCCACGTAATTATACCGCCTCCGTGTCCCCTGTTTAAATAAATATTACATAGGGACATTTTGAAGTACTTAGTTATAGTACGGACATATATAAAGATTGTGGTTTTATTTCTCAAATAAAGAGTTATTATAATCTTTTATTAGATTTAAAGCTCTTTAAAAAGATATTTTTATAACAAATTTTTGATAAGGAGTCTTTGATCTTATTTCTATTAAATATGGTCCTATTAAACATTATTTTACAAAAATAACCCTCATGAATGCTTTTTTAAAATGTACCCTTATATTGAAATTTATTATAACACAGCCAAGAAACGCAACATAATGAATATCTTAAATTTCACCCTAATTTAAACCTATAACCCTCATAAAATTAAAATTAACCCATATAACTGTATATAACTTTGTTTTTTAAAAAAGTCATATTGATAGCATATAATTTATATAAATCATTTCCCCAGAGAATAAGTTAATAAAACCTATCTAAATTAAATATTTTCAAATACAAGTTAGCAATATTAAAAATACGGAAAATAATTATGATAATCATGTTTTTTACTAAAAATTTAAAATGGAGATAAAAATAATGATACTTATTGTCGGTGGAGCAGGATACATAGGATCCCATTTAAACAAAAAAATCAATGAAAAAGGATATGAAACCATAGTATTTGACAATTTAAGCTATGGACATAGAAATTTTGTAAAATGGGGAACTTTCGAGCAGGGAGATTTAGGAAATATAGATGAAATAAGAAATGTTTTTAAAAAATATGACATTGAAGCAGTGATGCATTTTGCTGCTTTTACCTATGTAGGTGAATCTGTTGAAGATCCACAAAAATATTACCTAAATAATGTTAAAAACACGTTGAATTTGCTTCAGGTGATGCTTGAAGAAGATGTTAAACACTTTGTTTTCTCATCAACATGCGCCACATATGGAGATCCTGTTGAAATTCCTATAACTGAAAATCATCCTCAAAATCCTATAAATCCTTATGGAAGGGGTAAATTAATTATTGAACAAGTCTTAAAAGATTATAGTCATGCTTATGGATTAAAATATGCCTCACTTAGGTATTTTAATGCAGCAGGAGCTGATCCTGACTGTAAAATAGGGGAAATGCATGACCCTGAAACTCATTTAATACCCCTCATTTTAGATGCTGCAGATGGAAAAAGAGAAGATATAAAGATATTTGGAACAGATTACGATACTCCTGATGGTACCTGCATCAGAGATTATATTCATGTGACTGATTTAGCTGATGCCCACATACTGGCCCTTGAATATCTTCAAAATGGTGGAAAAAGTGATGTTTTTAATCTTGGAAATGGAAATGGTTTTTCTGTAAAAGAAGTTATTGAAGAAGCTCGAAAAATCACAGGCAAAGAAATAAAAGCCACAGAAGCTCCTCGAAGATCTGGTGACCCTCCAACTCTCATTGGTAGCTCTAAAAAAGCTATGGAAATATTAAAATGGAAACCAGAGTATCATGATCTCTCAAAGATTATAGAAACTGCCTGGAACTGGCATAAAGAAGTAAATAAATAATAATATTGTTTTTAAATTATAAAAAACAGTTTTTTCTTTTTTAAATATTTTTTGTCAATTTAATTAAGATGTTGCCCTATAAAACAAAATGTACCAAGCTACCATAATAATTATCGCAAATACCACTCCCATAAAAATTAAGCTTTTATCATTGCCAAATATGATAGGAATAGGCCCTATCATAATAATACCGCCCGTATGAACTTCACCAGTTTTTTGTGATGACTGTAATGCTGTTCCCACAAATACCAGTACCACACCAACGAAAATAATGATAATTCCTGATATAATCAATGTGTTGGTATCCATATTCATCATCTTAACTATTTTTATAAATATAATGATTATTTGGATTTAATCTCTTTTTTAAGTCGGTATTCAATTTTTTCATCCAAAATCTGCTTTTCTATAACTCCGTTTAAACACATTTCTTCCAGTATTTCATCAAATTTGTTATTTAACTGACATTCATCATCACCACTGTTTTTACAAAGCATTGCGAAACACGGGCAGATAATTAGCTCCTTTAAATCCTCCTTTTTTGTCCATGTCCCTGTTTTATTTAAAACATCATATATTGAAAGGTAGGATAAAAGTAAATCTTTTTGTTTGTCTGTAATGTTGATATCATCACGTGAACCTTTTATTTCACTTATTAACGAATCCACTGCATTTAACTCATTTTCAGGCACCATTAATAGAACATGGACCTCGGTTGATAGATATGAATCGCCCCGAATTATGTCAAAATGATCCATGCTGAATACTATTCCTCCTGTATCTTCTACAAGTTCTTTTAGTTCATCAAATCTGTATACACCACCACGAAAATGTAAGATTTCATACATAGGAACCATTTAAGCATTTTTTAAATATCACCAATTGAATCATTTGATATATTTCTGTCTTTAATTGGATATTTAAATAATGATGTTACATTTTATTTATATATTATTAATAATATATTAAAATTATGGATAGTCGAGGGATAATAACCAGTGACCTTATATTTGCATCTATTTTAATATTAATGGTGATTGGGAGTATTTTAACCATTATTACTGAACGGTTAGATGCTGTATCTAAAACTGAAGAAACAGGAAAAGCCAGAATGATAGCAGAAAACGTTGCTGAAATTATAAACAATGTTTATTCTGGTGGAAATGGTCATTCAGCAAATATTAGTTTACCTGCTAATATTACGGACAAAAATTATGAAATAAAGATAAATTCATCTGGAGTATTCGTTTTAATTGATGGAATGATAGGTAAGGCTTATGTTGCTCCCAATAAATTCTCAAGTAGTGATTTATTTAAAGA
Organism: Methanobacterium sp.; assembly: GCA_016222945.1. Classification (NCBI taxonomy): domain Archaea; kingdom Methanobacteriati; phylum Methanobacteriota; class Methanobacteria; order Methanobacteriales; family Methanobacteriaceae; genus Methanobacterium; species Methanobacterium sp. The sequence goes on from JACRPY010000004.1 coordinate 512,870, forward strand.
AACAAGCATTTGCATGCATAACAACAGGAAATACTTGATAAAAAACGTAGCAGATGAAGATGGAAATAACTGGATAATTATAACTGAAACTTAATTAAAATACTTTATGAAAAATAAGTATATAAATATTAAGTTTGATATATTGATTTATGGATAATAAAGGTCAGATATCATTAGAATTTATTCTTGTAATAGCCGTGATTATATTAATTATTGTGTGTATTGCTTCTTTTTTTGGAGGGGAAAATGAAATAACTCAAGCTATGGCTGCTGCACGAAGTGGAGCGATAGAAGGAGCTAACTTAAATAGTTTTGCTGTTTATCCCAAAGAAACATTTGATGATTACACAAGCAAACATCCAAGGCTTTTAAGCCAAAGCAATGTAAAAATAATCAATATTAACTATGTAAATTATGGGTCAAATAATACATATAATAAAACAAAAATTCAGCTTCAAATAACTGCTTCAGCCCCCAGTGTCAATACTAAAAGTGACAAGAATGCATTAGGAGATCGTGTGAATTTTTATGTAAGAAAAAGTATATGCGAGTCTTTTGGAACCTCAAATCTAACAAATAAAGTTTTTAATCCTGCTTTTTCTAATAGATATGTTTTTACCACTGCTGATGTAAAATGGACGTGAATTTTCCAAAAATCTAAAAAAATATTTAAAATTAAACCTATTAATCATTTTTTCGTTTTAATAAGCAATATACTGTCCTAAGAGGAATATTTAATTTTTTTGATATATCTTTAGCAGAAACCCCGTTTTTATGTAAATTCTTTACTTCATCCTCTGTTTCTTTAGAATATTTTGGTTTCCTACCCCTTTTTAGTTTGGTATCTTTAAGATAATAAACAGTTTTTAGGGGTATTTGAAGTTTTTGGGATATTTCCTTTGTACTTGAACCTTCATTTAACATTTTTTGGATAAGCTCAGCTTCAGTTTTATCATATTTTTTAGGCCTACCTCTCTTATCAACAGGTTCAACTTCAATCCCCAGCTTTGAAAGTGCATCTAAATACTTTTTTGATGTTCTAGCGTACAGACTACGGGGACTTTTTATTTTTTTAAGATGAGGATACTTTTCTAAAAGTTCCATAATCACTTGTGAGGATAATGGTTTATTAATATAGATTTCATCATCCAATTTACCACCAATGTATATTTTATATTATCCACAAATTAAATTTTGCGAAAATATCAAATTAAAAAGTAAGAATTATAAATTGTTAATTATTTTTTTATCATTTCTAAAAACTGTATTGCACGTTTAGAAGTTGGTTTTCCAAAGGTTTCAATTTTTTCTTTTTCTTTTTGAACATGAGAAGGATTAACTGAAAATATGTTGGCTGCAATTTCAATAGGGATATTTCCAGTTATATTTAAAATTGCAGAACCCACAGCAGGTGGATCAGACTTAACATGGAGTCCTTTAATCTTATTTTCAATATCAAACTTCTTAGCTACAACATCCTTAATAACTGGAACATATTCAATCTTTTCATCAGTGTAATCCTTTAATATTTCAACTATTTCTTTGTCAAAATCTTTAAATGCTTTTAACTGGTTTGAATCCAAATTCGGACGTAGATTAGGGAAAGGTCCCGAATATTTACTTCTTCTATCATAGGTTGTAGTTAAATAGTATTTTGCAATATCCCATAAAATTAAAATTCTTGGTATTTCAATGAAAAGCTTTCTTTTAATTTCTTTTCTTTTTTCAATGTCATTTTCAAGCTCTTCATCAAGAATATCATTATTATCCATTAAATTGTTCTCATTTAGAATCTCATTTAATTTTTCATTTCTTATTTCCTTTCTATCTTCTAAATCAGGTGTTATTGATTCCGCGAATTCAGTTGCTTTTATGAAAGCATCATCATAAATATTAATCTTTTCTTCATTGGCGAGAATGTCATTTAATACCTTATCTTGAATTTTATTTGCAATTTCCCCTGCAGATTTCACATAAGCAATTGCAATAGCTGTTTGAACATTTTTATCATTTATTATGGCTGGTTTTTTACGGTAAAATTGTATAAATTCAATACGTGCATTTGAACCGTATTTTTTTCTGATTTCTTTTTCATAGTTCACTTCTTCATCTGCATCAATGTTTTCTCTTTTTCTAATCCATCTTCCATCTTCAAAAACCTTAACAACAAGAGAAAGTGTTTTTACAATGCCTCTTTTTTCGTGTTTTAGAATTCTAACAATATTTCTGAATGCTTCTCTTCCAAGAGGAGACAGATCAGAAATTCTAACCATGTACTCCCCGGACATAGGCAAATACTTAAGTGCATCTAATCTGTAAACACCCTGTTCATTTTTGTCTAATTTTAAATCAGTTGATCCACAAGTGCATTTTTTAGATTCTATATATTCAATTTCATGCCTTATGTATTTCTTTCCACATTTTTTGCATGTAATTGTTGCAAATTCTTCAAGGTGTCCGATTGCAATTTTATGAGATGCTATGGATGATTTAACTCTATCTAACACATTTTTTTTAGCTGCAGCCTTCATTCTAAAGTATTGTGTTTGCCTGGAAACATCATGAATTTCTTCAGCCTTCAATTCTGTTGTAGAAGAACGAGAAGATCTAATTAGAGATCTGTATGGTGCTTTATAGCCTTTAATTTCCATAGTGTCCCTAAATTCATACATTTCATCAATATTTTTTTTTAAATAGTGATATACTACAATAAAGCTTTCAAAGTCGTTTATTTCATCGACTTGTATTCTTTGACGTTTTACCTGGTCAAGAAATTTCTCAGCCCTTGCAATCAAAACAGACTCGTTCATTGTAGCTCCCTTACTAAATCCTTATTAAATTTATTTTATTCTTTCACCTATATTTGCAGTTTCCGCGCTTAATACATTTAAATTATCTGCTGTTGCCAGTATCATTCCCTCGGATTTTATTCCAAAGAGCTTTGCTGGTTTTAAATTTACTAAAACAACCACTTGTTTATCTTTTATTTCTTCAGGAGAATATTTTTTGGCAAGACCTGCTACAACCTGTAATTTTTTCTCTTTAATATCAACCATTAATTTTAGTAAGTTATCAGAACCATCAACACGTTCAGCTCCAATTATTTTACCAATCCTTAAATCTATTTTAGCGAAATCTTCAATACTTATTATATTTTTCATATTTACATCATCCTTTAAATTTTCATAAAGTGCTTCTTTTTCTTTTTCAATTATCTCATCATCAATTTTAGAAAATAATGGCTTTGCTTTACCTATTTCATGGCCTGAAGGAATAAATTCATTTGCTTTTTCCCATTTAGATGTTTCAAAACCATCTAAATTCATTATTTTCATTATTTGTGAAGATTTAACTGGAATATATGGAGTTAAAATTACAGCTAATGTTTTTGAAAGCTGATTACATAAATATAAACAGTTTGCAGCTGTTTGTGGATTTTCTTTTATTGCTTTCCACGGTTCTTTATCATTAAAATACTTATTACCGAATTTTGCAAGTCTAATTATCTCAATAAGGCCTTCCCTAAACTTAAAGTTTTCTATATGATTGGAAACCACGTCAGGAATGCTCATAATCCTTTCTTTAAATTCTTCATCAAATTCATCAAATTCAGAGGGTTCTGGTATCTTTCCATCAAAGAATCTACTTGTAAATGAGAAAGTTCTGTGTAAAAAGTTTCCCAGTACATCTGCAAGCTCGTCATTTACTCTTCTCCCGAAATCATCCCATGAAAAATCAGTGTCACGAGTAAGGGGCGCATTTACAATAAGATAATACCTTAAAATATCAGAATCAAATTTTTCAAGGAAATCTGCAGCCCAAATGACCCAATTTTTACTTGTTGACATTTTTTGTCCTTCAAGTGAAAGATATTCACCTGCAACAATGTTTGTGGGAAGTTTACATTCATATCCCATAAGTAATGCTGGCCAGAAGATTGAATGGTGGTATATTATGTCTTTCCCTATAAAATGGATTGCTTTATCATTCCAGTAATCTTCCCATGATTTATTTTCTTTTCTACTCCATTGTGCGGCTGATGATATGTATCCAAGGAAAGCTTCTCCCCATACATAGATTATTTTACCTTCAGCACCATCTAATGGGACGGGTATCCCCCATTCCATGTCTCTTGTAAGAATCCAGTCTTTTAATCCTTCTTTTATCCATTGAAGTGCATAATTTTTAACATTTGGAGGTAATTGTTCATTATTACTTATCCAGTCCTTTAATGCTTCTTGAAAATGACTTAATTTAAAAAAGTATTGTTTTGATTCTTTAATTTCAGGTGTTGAACTACATATAAGGCATTTTGGTTCTTCAAGTTGAATAGGGTCTAAATGTCTTCCACAGACTTCACAATGGTCTCCTCTCGCTCCTTCTCCTTTACAATGAGGACATATTCCTTCTACATATCTATCTGGTAAAAATCGTTTGCAGTTATTACAGTATGGCTGTTGAATTACTTTTTCATAGATATAACCCTTTTGATAAAGTTTTAAAAAGAAATTCTGGGCAATTTCGTAGTGAACTTTATCAGTTGTTCTTGAGAAGTAATCAAAAGAAATATTACATGAATCTAAGTCATGTTTAATCATTTTATGATATTTATCGGCGATTTCTTTGGGAGATTTTCCTATTTCTTCTGCTCTAACTGCAATTGGAGTTCCATGTTCGTCTGTTGCACAAACAAAAAGAACATCAACATCTTTCATCCTATTATAGCGAGCATAGATATCTGCAGGGATGTAGGTCGATCTTAGATGTCCTAAATGACAGGGTCCGTTTGCATAGGGCAGTGCACAGGTAATAAATACTTTACTCAAGTCAATTCCTCCTTACTAAAAGATGAATTACAAAGTCATTAATGGACTTGAAATTCAGTGATTTAAGTTATAATAAGATTTAAATAGCTTCAAAAAGCATGAAATAGTTTTTCAAGCTGTATATACAATTTCTAAATTTAAATATATATTATTTTTCTTTTTTTATATAAATTTAAAATAGACTGCTTTTCTATTTTCTAATTAAGTTAAACTGTTTAAAATACTTAATTGCAATGAATTATTTTTAGATATTCTCAAGTTAAAAAAATAATTTTTTTAAATTTCCATTGCTTGATGATTGCTATGCATTAACTATTTATGAGTCGATCAAAAAAGCATAATTTATATGATACCCATGTCCTTTATAAATCCTTTATCTGATGAAGGAAAACAAATAGTCCGTAAAGATGGTGGAGATTTAAACAGGATATTTGACGAAAATGACATGCTCATAGAAACCGTTAGTTCTATTAAATCTCAAGACATATCAGACGATGCATATATTCCTCGAAATTATGTTGATCTTGTTATTAAAAGGATTGAATGGTATGTTGAGAAAAAAAGTGATTTAAAATACAATTTTAAAAAATTTGCTTTTTTATTTGATGCTAAAATTACAAAATTCGATGTAATTTCTTTTTATATATTATGTCAGGCAGTTGGAGTAAAATTTGGCCCTAATTCCAGAGAAAGCAGAGCCATAGTTGAGTTACAAGGACAATTAATTGAAAACAGGCTTGAAGAATTAATTACAAGTGAAAGAACAGAAATTACAGAGCAGATAATGAACAATCTTATTCTTCAAGACAAAATCAAGTGGACACAGCTTGCTGATCTTATTAGCTCCAAAAAAATAAGTATGCAAGACCTGGTTTTAAAGGATGGAAATGTTATATTGGACTTTGAAGATTATTTAGAAGAATTTAAAGACGAAGTTATGCACAGGCAGCCTGAAAAAATGTATAACCTTCTAATTGGAAACCGGGTTAAAGAACTTATTATCATTAAAATGATTATGCAAAACACTGAAAATTATATAAAAAGTGTGCATGAACAGATGAGTACTGTTGAACCAAATCCTACATTGTTAAAAATTGCGGGTGAGATTTCTGAAGTTTTATCCAAAGAAATACGTTATTATGGTAGCGGTTCAGGAGATGGAGATGTTAAAGCTTCCCCCTTAAATGTTGATCTGTTACCTCCTTGCATCAAACATGCTTTAGACGGTATTAAGTCAGGTGGAAGGAATGAAGTAATTGTTTTGTTTTTAACACCATTTTTATCATACGCTCGATTGTATCCATCAGTTTTCAGGAGCAATACTTCATTAAAAGTTTCTGATGTTGATGCAGATCTTAAAATTACTAAAAATGAGATTTTACCCATGATTCATGACGCTGCAGATAGATGCAGCCCTCCTCTCTTTGATGATCAACCTCAAGAAAAGGTTAATATTAATGCAAAACTTGGTTTTGGAATGCATAGTGAATTAAAACTTCAACATGAAGGAGAAACCACATGGTACACCCCTATGAGCTGTGAAAAAGTTAAATTAAATATGCCTGGTTTATGCAAGCCAGACGAAACATGTAAGGGCATAACAAATCCATTATCCTATTATAATAGAAATATGAGAACAAAATAAGATTATTTAGGTAAAAATACCAAAAAAGGCCAAATCTATGGAAATGTTTAAACAAGCAACTCTTGAGGAACGTAGAAAATACTATAGAGAAGAATGGGATATTAAACAAGTCCCTGATTTCATTGGAAATTTTATAGAGAATCGGGAGTTTGGATTTGATCACTTTGGCAGAGGCCCTAATGATAGATATAAAGTTTTTAGCACTCTAGATTACCTAAAAAGGTTTTTACGGTCTAAAACTCCTTTTGCAGCCTATTGTTCTGTAGCATATTACCAAAAACCGCGTCGAAGAGATGGATGGATGAAATCAGAGCTTGTTTTTGATGTTGATGCTAAAGATATTCCTATAAGAACCTGTGGATGCGATGATGTATGTGAAATATGTTTAAATGAAGCTAAAGAAATTGTGGGCGGACTTATAGATACATTAAAAGGAGATTTAGGTTTAAAAAATATGCATCTAATCTATTCTGGCAGAGGTTACCATATAAGAGTTATTGATGATGATGTTATGGGATTGGGCAGTGATGTGCGTTCTCAAATCTTAAAATACATTGTAGGGGCTGATGTTCCTAAGGATAAATATGATGATGCTGCTGGAATCTATGATTTACAGCATTTTTCCATTCCATTGGGTTATCCAAAGGTATTTACTCAAAGGGTTAAATATGGGATTTTCCATTTAACTGAGGATTCTAAACTTGATGATGTTAATTTAAAACTCTTAAAAGACGTTATTAAATATAGAAATCTTTTAGAAGATGATGAATGGGGTTTATTTAAAAATAGAATTGGGCCATTGAGATACAAGAAAATAATAAAAGGAATAGCATCATTAAATATGAGTTTAGTTGATGCTAAAGTCTCAATTGATCTTAAAAGAATTTTAAGACTCCCATCATCCTTGCATTCAAAGGTTAGTATGAGATGCACTGAAATTAAAAATATTGAAACTTTTGACCCTTTTAAAGATGCTGTACCCAAGTTTGTCTGGGAAAGAGAAGACTGATAACCCTATTTAATTCAACGGCTCAAATACATACTCTTATGTAGATATTCACAGAAAAATAGCAGCATATTCTCATTACATTCAGAAGACTCTAAAAATTCTAAAATATCAATTATTTGATGTTCTTTTAAGATTTCATTCTTTATGTGTTTCCCAAATTTAAGATATCCTATTTTATTTTTATTTAAAATATCTTCAATGAATAATTTGGCGTCCTTATATTCTCTTTCAATTTCTACAACCCAGCGGTCATCTTCAACAAAAGTTTTACCATTATATTTTTCTAAAAATCTTTCTTGATGAGTTTTTGACCATACAAAAGGACCGTAATGTTTTTTAATATTTGGAAGCTTCCATGTTTCCATTTCAATTAATATTAACACATTGTTCTTTTCGTCTGTCCATGAATCAGCGTCAAAGACCTTAAACTCTTCTCTTTCCAAGACCCCTCTTATTGAATTTTCAGTTTTTTTAATTTGAGGATAAAGTGCATCTGCAGGGATTTGAGGCGATTTAAATTTAATTATGAAACTATTTGTTTTTCTTTGCTTAAATTCATTTTTAATAACATTTAAATCAAGTTTTACATCCATATCAGCAAAATACTCTTCTTTTGGATTTGCTAAGAAGTTTCTTGAAGAAATTATAAATTCAGATATTTTTTGAAGGGTTAAAGCTGCTGAAACATTCCTATTTTTATCTGTAGGGTCAATAACAATCATTGGCTCGCTGAATTGTTCTCCAGTGCCATATTTTTCTATGTCTATTACGGTTTTAGGATGCCATTTTTCACTTGCAGCCTCCAAAACTCCTATAAATGAACCATAATTAATAATTAAGAGTTCACAGAGATATCCTGAAAATCCCCCTACTTTAAACTCTGCCCCATAAGTATGGATGGACTCTGTGAATTTTTTAAGTAATAAAACTTCATCTTTTTTTTCTGGTTTTAACTTGCTTTTTACATATTCAGTGTGTAAAATAGTTCTATCTACTGCTGATTTAAGTTCATGAGCACCATTAATAGTGTAACATGGCACGAAATCAACATTTAATCCTTCAATAAATCCTGTAACATATGGATGAGATGCATATCGTAATTCATGCTTTCCATTCATTTTTTTAATAGATTCAAGGCCTAAAAATAATCCTTGTTCTTTAAGAAGAGCTTCATCAACATTTAAAGGAAATTTCATGAAAATATCAATGTCTGCTTTTCCATGAAGCCATGTTTCTTTAGCTACTGAGCCTACAAGCACAGCTTCTGCAGATATATTCATTTCTTTTGCTATTTTATTTATAATATTGAGTAACTTGCCTGATAATAACATTACTTTGTCATTTTCCTCTTTTGTAGGTTTTATTACCTTCAATACTTTCTCTAAATTTATATTTTCCAAAATAATTCACCTGATTTTAATTATCAATTTTAAAAAGCAAGCTAAATTCAAAATATAAAAAAACTCATTATTTTAAATCAAACTCTTTTAATGTAGTATAAATAGGTCCAAGAGGTGTTAAATCGCTTTTCTTTAAAACAAGCTTATTTATAACCATTTCTCCTATTTCCACATCTTCTAATTCTTTAAGTTTTGATAAGAGCTCTTCTTTATTTCCTGCTCCTTTAACACGACCTATTGTAAGATGTGGAATGTAACTTCTCTCTTTTTTAAAGCCCATATTTATAAATTCAGTGTCTAAATCTTTTTGAAGAGTTGAAAACTGTTCAATATCTTCCATTCCCAGCCAGAGCACTCGTATATATTTTTCACTTGGGAATGCCCCTGATTTTTTGATATTAACTTCAAATGGTTTATAATCTTGTATTTTGTTTTCTACTACTTTAATGATGTCTTTAGCCTTTTTTTTATCTATTTCACCGAAAAATTTAAGCGTATAATGCAAATTTTCGGTTTCAACATATTTTACAGGCGCTTCAGATTCTGAAAACTGTTTTTGTACGGCTGCTATCTTACCAAGAAGTTTTTCATCAATTTCTACGGCTAAAAATACTCTCATAACTTACACCATTGCAATGTTTTTTATTCTATCTAAACTCTCTTGAGGAGTTTCAACAGTATTTAACAAATATACATCAAGCTTTAAAAATAATTCTTTGAAAAATTCTTTTCTTAGCTTAAATTTACGCTCATCTTTTATTAATTGGTGAGGATTACAAAAATCATTATTTAACATGTAATTTAAAGCTTCATCTGGACTTAATTTTTTAAATGCTGGATTTTCTTTGTTTCGCTCTAAAAGAACTATTTTTTTTAATGTTGAACTTTCCCTGATGCGTCCATTGAATAATGTATTCACATCAGCAATGCCCCTTCCTTTTTTATCAAGTTTAACTTGATTTATTTCTTCAGCAAAACATTTCCAAACATCTGATATATCATCTCGGATATATGAGTTTTTTTCTGATGAATAAATCACAACTGCATTTTCAAATAACCTTACAAAAAACCAGTCATCAGATATATAGTTAAAATCATCATTCTGGAGCAATCCATAGGTTAATGTTGTTTTTCCAGTTCCTGGCGGTCCAATTATAACAATAGCATGTCCATTATAATCTATTGAGGATCCATGAACTGAATATCTTCTGTGGTTTGAATGATAATCTTCAAAAAAATCAGAGATAGTAGCAAGAGCTATACTTTTAACCCAACCATAATAATCACAATTTAGTATTATAGATGATTTTCCAACTGGATCATACATAACCTGCAATTTCTCACTTTCATCTAATGCAAAAACTTTTGAATGAGGCCTTATATCCTCATTCATGAATTTGAAGTTATCTTCCCATTCATCTTTAAAGTCTTTGTTGTCAGTTAAAAGTTTTACGCATGCTCCATGAATATTTGCTTTTAGCTCGTATTTTACTTTTTCTGTCAGTTTATCAGATAATTTCTGCCTACTTTCTGGATCTATTATCTCAACTTCATATCCTGACATTTTTATCCCACTTTCTTCTAATTTTTCATTAAATAAAAAAGGATATCAAACATATTACTTATTTTTCAATGATACTTTCTTCAATAGACATTCCAAAATGTCTTGCACCTTTATCTAAATAAATCATTACTTTATCGCCTACTTTAATGTCTGCTACTGATATGGGAGTTCCATCTTCTCCAACAAGTCGTATGGTTTCAGCATTTTGAAGTAATGTTTTTAATTTGATACCATCATATTCAGCTTCAATAAGCATTAGTGGCCGTTTTTCAATTTTAACGCGCCCTGCAACAGTAGTTTTTGTATTTCCATCCTTATCTACTGTTAAAAGCTCGTCTCCTGTTTCTATTTCTGAAAGATATTTAGTTTTGTTATTAGGAGTCATTACATATGCATGAACTGGCCCTGCATTTACTCTAAATGGACGTGATGCTACATATTCACTTTCAAGAGACTCGCTATGAACAAGGAACAAACCTTTGGAGTAAGATCCTATGAGCATTCCTTCACCTACGTTCATCATCGAACATGTGTCAATACAAACCCTATCTCCTGATCCCACAGGTTTTATAGTGGTTACTGTTGCAGCTTTCAATTCATAGTTTTCAGATTCTATTTTTTCCAGTAAAGCTGCTACCTTTTTAATTTGATGAATATCTGAAGTATAGAGTAATATACCATCAGTACCATGTTCTAATGTTTCAAGAGCGAGTTTAGCTTCATCATAATCTGGAACTGCAGCAATTAATTTAACATCTTCATTCTGTAAGTCAGCGATGATGTTTTCAAGTGGAATTATTTTCCAGTCACTTCCAACCAGGATCACATAATCAGCAACCCTGCCCACTTCTCTGGCAAGTTCTTCATGTTTCTTGCTTATAATCTCAATATATGATGCAACTTTTTTCCCTTTTCTTTTAAAACCAGTAATAGCTGCTAAATCTTTTGATTCTGATAAATTTTCAGGTATTTTCAGTGTGCCGTCGCCTTCGCCGTTTTTTCCTACAAGGACTATTTCCGCCTCATCACTGTCTGAAATGATTTTAATATTGCCCAATTTCATTATTTCAGTGACATTTTCAAAATCCACAGCATGATCTATTCCTGATTCCAGTGCCGTAGTGATAATTCCCTTTTTTTGGTCCCAATCGGTGCCTTCTGCCATGATCCATGCAAATTTCATAGGTTTAACCTTCTATTTAGTGTGAAATTTATTTTAATTGATTAATTTAATCTTCAATTATTTTTAATGCGTCTTGTACATCCATGTTGTTGTGAACTATCTCTGCAATTGCTCTTGTGGTTTTTCTTGAGGATGCTGCCTGGAAAATGTTTCTTCCAATAGCAACACCTGCCCCTCCAACATTGACAGCGTTTTTAACCATTGTTAGGAGTTGTTCGTTTGTTTCAACTTTAGGACCGCCTGCAATTACCACAGGAACCTGGCACCCTCCAACTACTTCTCTGAAGGTTTCAGGGTCTCCAGTATAATTAGTTTTAATTATATCTGCCCCAAGCTCTGCTCCAGCTCTTGCTGCAAGTTTTACCACTTCTACATCGTGTTCATCCTTAATTTTTTCGCCTCGAGGGTACATCATTGCAATTAAAGGCATTCCCCATTCATCACAAATTTCTGAAGTTAATCCTAATGTTTGAAGCATTTCTGGTTCCATGTCAGATCCAACGTTTACATGTACTGAAACAGCATCTGCACCTATTTTCATGGCTTTTTCAACTGTTGTAACCAGAACCTTATGATCTGGGTCAGGCCCTAATGATGTACTTGCTGATAAATGAATAATAAGTCCTATATCTGTGCCATATCCTCTGTGACCATTGTCTACCATTCCTTTATGCATTATAACTGCATTTGCTCCTCCACTTGCCACTTCATCAATGGTTTCACACATATTTTCTATTCCTTTAACTGGCCCTATAGATACTCCATGATCTACAGGAACAATTACCGTTCTTCCTGTCTTTCTGTTTATTATTCTTTCAATTCTAATCTTTTTACCAATCATTTAGATACCCTCCTACTTAATTTTAGATGACCAGAGCGTGAATTCTTTTAATCCTGGCGGGACACCGTCCTTGCCTGATGATTCCAACCATCCGTATTTAGATTTTATTATTTCCTCTGTTTTCGATGAATGTATGAAGTCAAGTAGACCTCTATTTCTTATTATTGTTTCTCGGGGTTTTAAACTTGATGCCCAAATGAAAAAAACCTTAAAAGTTGTATCTGGATGATAACCCCCTCCCAGATCTACAGAAAGTACATCACATGTCTTTATTTTTTTTAGAATATCTTCTAATGTTTCATGAAGTCTTACATCAGCTTTCCTAAACTCTACATTAGTATATTCGCTAACTAAAGCTTCCATCTTTTTAACTGATTCTGGACTGTTATCAATAGCAATGATTTTACCTTTTGGGGCTAGTTTAGAGATAATTTTTGTGGAATTTCCCACATGACATCCCAGTTCAACCACGATATCTTCGCTTTTTATAATATCTTTTAAAGCTTCCCTATATACTTTAATATCATAGACCACTTTTATCATAAAATTCACTAATTTTGTATTTATATTAAATATTAAAAACTTTAAGCTAATATACTTAGAATTTAACCTTGAAATATTTAAATTAGCCTCCCTTGCTTAAAATTTTCATAAAGGAGAAAATATTACAAATAATTAAAAATTTCAGTTAGAATATTATAATCCCATTTATAAATTTAAAATACGTCCCATAAATATGTTTAAATAACATTAAAGACTTAATAATATCTAATGAATTGATTTAGCCTGTAAAAACAATTAAAATGAGGGGAATTTTATGAAAACATCGGAAATATTAGGTAAAAAAGTAATTGATAAAAATGCATATGAAGTGGGAAAAGTCCATGATTTCGATTTAGACACTAAAAAATGGAGTATTAATGGCATATATGTGTCATCAGGAATTTTAGGGTCTGATTTTAGAGTTTCAATCGATGAAGTAGATAAAATAGGGGATTTCATTATTTTAAAAATTGAAAAGAAAAAATAATTAAAAATCTAATTTTTATCCTTTTTAATCTAAGTTCTCTGCAGCTGACTCACCAGCGAGATAACCTGTTGAAAAAGCTTCTTGTAAATTATATCCTCCACTTGGTGCACAGAAATCTATAATTTCGCCTGCAAAATAAATACCACTAACTATTTTTGATTCCATTGTCTGTGGATTGATTTCTTTTTTCAAAACTCCCCCACAAGTTACCATTGCTTTATCAATTGATAATGAATCAGTTATTGTTAAAGGGAACGCTTTTAATAGATTTAAAATTGAATTTCTTTCTCCTTTAGTGACTTGATTTGCTTTTTTCTTTGGATCTATTCCTAATAACTCTGTAAAGATTGGGATCATTCTGTTTGGTATGAAAAGTTTCATTAAATTCTTAAATTCAGTTTTGCTTCTATTTTCAAACTCACTTAACAACTTCTCTTCAATTTCTGGAAATGTCATTTCTGGTTTTAGATCAATAAAAAGACTAACTGTCTCATTTTTAAGAATTGAAACTATCTCATTACTAATATCTAAAACAAGTGGTCCTGATATTCCATAATGGGTAAAAATTAGGTTCCCTTTATCTGAAATTATCTTCTTTTTTCCATATTTAAATGTGAGACGTACGTTTTGAAGTGTTATTCCCTGTAATTCCTTAATCCATGTTTCACTGGCTTTTAGGGGAACTAATCCTGGCTTTAATGGTGTTATTTTATGGCCCAGTTTTTTAGCAATTTCAAATCCATCGCCTGTGGAACCTGTTGAGGGATATGAAACTCCTCCAGTAGCCAATATAACTTTTTTTGTCGCTATATGATTATCGTTTCCTAAATCCAGGCTAAAATAATCTTTTTTCTTTTTAATTTTTATTAATCTGGTGTTGTAGTCTCTTTTAACCTTATTTTCAGATAAATAATCTTTCAAGACCATTATAACTGATCTGGATTTATCTGTAACTGGAAACACGCGTCCATTTTCCTCAACTTTTAATTTCAATCCTCTATCTTTAAAAAATGACATTAATCGTCTGTTTGAGAAAGTGGCGAATGCTGATCTAAAAAAAGCTCCATTTTTACCAAATTTTTCCATAAATTCATCTAACGATGCAGTATTTGTGATATTACATCTGCTGCTACCTGTGATTTTAAGTTTTTTACCTAATGTATCATTTCTTTCTATTAAAATCACGTTTTTACCCAGTTGCCCTGCTCTAATTGCTGCCATCATTCCTGCAGGCCCTGCACCAACTACTGTTATGTCATAAAGTTTCATAAATAGTTCCTTTTATTTCATTTTCTTAAAATAAATAAAAAATAATGTTAATTCCCATGTTTGAATATCTTTTTTAAAAATTGGAATTATGGAGTTAACCGTCTCCTATCCCTTGGGAATAAAACAGTTTCTCTTACATTTTTTACGCCTGTAATACACATTGTGAACCTTTCAGCACCAAGTCCCCAACCTGCATGCGGCGGCATTCCATATTCAAATGCTGCAAGATATCTTTCAAATGATGCAGGATTTAAGCCCTGTTTTTTAATTCTTTCAACCAGGAGATCGTATTTATGCACCCTTTGGGCTCCTGAAGATATTTCAAGGTCTTTATACATTAAATCAAATGCATAACTCTTTTTAGGATCTTCTTCACTTGGCATTACATAAAAAGGCTTGATACCTGTTGGCCAACCAGTTATAAAATAATATCCATCCATAGTTTCTCCAATAGCTTTTTCAGCTGCCCTTGAAAGGTCTTCACCATGTTTCATGTTTACGCCTTTGGAGTTTACAATGTCTACAACATCATCATAATCTACCCTTTCAAATGGAAGCTCAGGTATTTGTAGATCAACTTCTAAAAGTTTTAATTCATCTTTGCAGTGTTCTGCAACATCGCCAAGGGCTGTGTGCACAAGTCCTTCCAATATGTTCATCACGTCTTCTTGATTACAGAATGCTGCTTCAAGATCTATTGAAATTGCCTCGTTTAAATGTCTTAATGTGTCATGCTCTTCTGCTCTAAATATCGGTGCTATTTCGAATACTTTATCGAATCCTGTGGCCATCATCATCTGCTTGTAGAGTTGTGGGCTTTGTCCAAGGAATGCTTCTCTTTCAAAGTAAGTAATAGGGAATAATTCAGTCCCACCCTCTGTTGCTGATGCAACTAGTTTAGGTGTGTTAATTTCAATGAATTCACCCATTTCCAGGAAATTTCTAACAGAATGAAGCATTCTACTTTTTATTTTAAATATAGCACTTCTTGAAGGTATCCTAAGGTCCACATATCTTGAATCTAAACGCGTGTCTATTTCTGCCCTTACTTTTTCTGTTGTATCTAATGGCAGAGGCAATTTAGATTCATTTAATAATTTTAATTCATTTGGAATTATTTCATAGCCACCAGGAGCTTTTGATGATTCCTGTACTATTCCTTTAAATGCAACTACAGATTCTTTTCTTAATTTTCTTATTTCATCCAGCAATTCCTTTGAAATTTTCTTACTTGGAGCTGTAATTTGTATTGTTCCATCCCTATCCCTTAAAAGTAGGAATATAATTCCTCCAAGGTCTCTTATTTCATGAATCCATCCAATAACTGTTATTTCTTCACCGCTTAATTCGGGATCTATTCTTTTTGAGTAATGAGTTCTTCTCCAATCTCCTAATGAATCTGTCAATTAATTCACCTCTAAAATAGTTAAATAAAATTTAATTTCTAATTTTTTGATATTCTCTTTTTAAATGATTCTGCATGAGCATAAAGACCTTCATATTCAGCAAGAGTTATAACAACATCCTTTAAATTTTCCACACCTTCCTTTGAAAGACGTTGGACTGTTGGTTTTTTTATGAAAGACTCTGTGGAAAGTCCAGAATACATTCTGGCACATTTTGAAGTTGGCAGAACATGATTTGTTCCAGAACCATAGTCTCCTGCTGCAACAGGTGTTAGTTCCCCTAAAAATATTGATCCTGCATTCTTAATATCCTTTAATATTTCTTCAGGATTTTCTGTCATAATAATTAAATGTTCTGGAGCATATTCATTTGCAAAATCCACAGCATCCTTAAGAGAATCAGTAATTATGATTTTTCCATATTTTTCTAGGGATTCTTCTATTATTTTACTTCTTTTCATATATTTAATTTTTCCTAATATTTTTTCATTAACTTCATTTGCAATGTCTATTGATGTTGTAATGAGAGCACATGCTGCATTTGGATCGTGTTCAGCCTGAGCTAACATATCATAAGCAATGAATTCAGAATTAGCGCTTTTATCAGCTATTATTAACACTTCAGATGGTCCTGCAGGGAAATCTATATCTACATCACCATATACTAACTTTTTTGCTGCTGTAACAAATATATTTCCAGGACCGACAATTTTATCGGTTTTAGGCACACTTTCTGTTCCGTAAGCCATTGCTGCAATTGCCTGAGCTCCTCCAACTTTGTATATTTCATCTGCTCCCGCAATATCTGCTGCAACAAGCACCATATCATTTACACTACCATCAGACATGGGTGGAGTGCAGCAGATTATTTTATTAACTCCTGCGATTTTTGCAGGTATTATAGTCATTAAAACTGATGACGGATAAACAGCTCGCCCTCCCGGAATATAACAGCCTACAATTTCAATGGCACGAATTATCTGACCTGCCATAACTCCTTTATCTACTTCTTCGTACCATTCTTCAGGCATCTGCGCTTTATGGAACTTTTCAATGTTTTTTGCAGCCTTTTTAAGAGCATTTAGCACTTCACTTTCGACTTTATCGTAACTACTTTTAATTTCATCTGCACTGACTTTAAGATGATCTAATTTAACATTGTCAAATTTTTTTGTGTAATTTTTTAGAGAATCATCCCCATTTTCCCTTACATTGTGAACTATAT